>JAEZEM010000346.1 GCA_023417745.1 Pseudomonadota bacterium | reverse complement strand
CCGGGCAGGCTGTCGTAGAGCAGGGCGTGGTCGGTGGAACCCTGGACGTTGGGCTCGCCGCGCATGGCGTTGACGCCGCCGCCGGCCATGCCCACGTTGCCGAGAAGCAGCTGGAGGATGCCGGCGCAACGGATGTTCTGCACGCCCACCGAATGCTGGGTCCAGCCCAGGGCGTACATCATGGTGGCGACCTTGTTGGGCTTGCCCGTGGAGGCCACCGCGTCCCAGACCTTGAGCAGATTTTCCTTGGACACGCCGGTGATGCCGGAAACCGTGTCGATGCCGTAGCGTGAATAGTGCTGCTTCATCATCTGGAAGACGCAACGCGGATGCTGCAGCGTCTTGTCTTTCTTGGGAATGCCGTTCTCGTCCTTGTCAAAGGTCCAGGTCTTGCGATCATAGGTCTTGGTGGCCGGATCGAAGCCCGAGAACAGGCCGTCGTTGAAGGCGTAGCCTTCGGAGATGATAAAGGAAGCGTTGGTGTAGTCGACGACGTAATCCTTGAAGTACAGGTCCTTGTCCATGATGTACTTCATGAGGCCGCCGAGGAAGGCGATGTCCGTGCCGGAACGAAGGGGCACGTGGAGATCGCAGCGGGCCGAGGTGCGGGAGAACTTCGGGTCCACGTGAATGACCGTGGCTCCGGCGTCCTTGGCCGCAAGCACCCACTTAAACGAGATGGGGTGGTGTTCTGCCGCGTTGCTGCCCATGATGAGCACCACGTCGGCGTTCTTGATGTCAATCCAGTGCTGGGTCATCGCGCCGCGTCCGAACGACTCTGCCAGAGCCGGTACAGTGGGCGAGTGTCAGATACGGGCCTGGTGGTCCATGTGGACGAAACCCAGGCTGCGAAGCATCTGATGCGTGACGGCGCACTCCTCGTTATCCATCTGGGAGGTGCCGAGGTGGAACATGGACTCGACCCGGTTGACGGTCTGGCCCTTGTCGTTTTTCTCGATAAAGTCGCGGTCGCGGGTTTCCTTGACGCGCTTGGCGATGCGGTCCAGGACAAAGTCCCAGTCCTTTTCTTCCCACTTGTCGCTGCCCGGCGCCCGATATTTGGGCTTTAAGATCCGGTGATGGCTGACGTGCATGGAGTGGAAAGCGGCGCCCTTAGGGCAAAGGGCCCCTTCGCTGACCGGATAATCCGGGTCGCCTTCGGAACTTAAGAACTTGCCGTCCTTGACGAACATCAAAATGCTGCACCCGCACGAACAAAACGGGCAGGTGGACTGATATTCCTTGGCCCCTTCGATGCGCAGCGTCGTGGCGTACGCCGCTGCCGGACGGGGGTCCAGGCCCAGGTCCTTAAGACCCAGGCAGGCCAGACCGGCCCCCGTCAGTTTCATGAATCCGCGTCGCGATATGCCCATACGGCCTCCTTGAAAGGTTCCCCAGCAATCGGGCGGCAAACCGCCCGGCATCCCACGTGTTATGTCTATTCAGGCACACGATTGTAATAAAAAGCAGGCTACCGCCGGTCAAACCAATCCCGATTACGCAAGATCTGGCACAAGGAATCACGGTTTCATTTGGAAAACTGATGCCATAGGCACGCAAGTGCCTGGAATTTTGAATTAAGTTATTTTAAATACAAAGAAAAAAGTTTTCGCCGCCGTTCGGCCGGCCAGGCCCGAAAGCCGTGGCCGCCGGCCTTAGCCGGGTCGGAACACGCCCGGCCGCGCCTTGACGCCGCCGGGGGTTCTTGGCACGCCTGGGCTGGCGCGCCCGCCTGTCGTCGGCGCGCGCGCCCAAACGATGCCGACCAGCCAAGCCGGCCGACAGGCACGATATCGGCGGATGTCGGTCCGGCCGAGGCTGGATCGGCCGCTGTCCGTGACCGATGTCGGTCCGGCTGTTGTCCCGTTGGCCGGCCAAGGTCCGGCCAATGGCCGACCAACCGGCCGGCGCGGGCCGCGTCGGCATTGTCGGGCTCTCCGCATCGACCCATGGGCCGCGCCCGGCGCGGCCGCCACGACCCAACGCCGGGCCGGCCCGGGGAGGCGTCATGACCCAGTCCGACGATCCGTTGTTGTCCATCCCCGAGGCCGTGGAACGGCTGCGCCGGGAGCGGCCCCATGCCCGGGCCTTTCTTGATCCCTTCGTGGGCCTGATCTTGGCCCGGGAGCCGCTTGTGGCCGAGCTGGATCGGGAAGCCGGGACCGCGCCTCTGCCCCGGCCCGATCCGGTGCGCCTGGGGCAGGGGGCCAGTCTGTTGCCGCGCGAGGAATTCCCCATGGATCGGCTGGCCCTGCGCCGGGTCTTCGAAGCCTTGCATCCGGTGCTGGCCGCCGGTTTCCGCGACATCCGGGCCGATCTGCTCAACATCGGCCAGGCCGCCTGCCGCGAGCCGGAATTCCTCGACGAAGCCGTGGGGCATCTCCTGGCCGACCGGCGCGACGCGCTCATCGGCCTGGGCCGGTCGCTCGGGGTCGATCCCCGGGTGCTGGGGTTCTGGTGCGTCCAACTGGTCACGCCCCTGGCTATGGCGCGCGGCCGGGCGCTTGCTCCGCTGGTCGCGGGCATGCCCTGGAACCGGGGCTATTGCCCGGTGTGCGGCTCCTGGCCCGGCCATGGCCGACGCGACGAGTCCGGCCTGGTCATGACCTGCTCCTTTTGCGCCGTCTCCTGGCGTTTTTCCCGCCGCGAATGCCCCCACTGCGAGGCCCCGGGTCCTCAGGGGCAGGTCTATGCCGTGCCGGGCTACGAGTCCGAGCGGGTGTCCGTCTGCCGGCGCTGCAATCATTTTCTGGGCGAGCTGTCGGCCGAGGCCCTGCCCGGCCTGCCGCCCGAGGTGGCCGCCCTGACGCTGACGCCCATTGAGCTTTTGGCCCGCCAGCACGGCCATCGGCCGGCCACCATGGACTGGCGGCAGATGGTCTGGGGCTAGGGGGGATGACCGGGGCTGGGCGAAAGTTGGCTAAGATGCGATATGGTAACGAGTTGGCGCTGCCGTGTTCGGCGCGGCTCCGGGGCGCGGCGTATTTCTTGGGAAGACAAGACCGAATTTTTTTTCTACAAAGATCGGTCGCCGAAGCACTGATCTAGGCCCCGAGCCCCTTGGGGCCGTTCTCCCGCACCCCGAGAGCCCGAGGAGAAACCATGTCCAAATCCAACGCCGCCATTCTCAAATACGGCGACCTTTCCATCGAACTGCCCGTGCTGGTCGGCAGCGAAGGCGAAGTCGGCATCGACATCACCTCCCTGGAAAAGGAAGCCGGACTGCTGGCTTTCGATCCCGGCTACGGCAACACCGGCTCCTGCCAGTCGGCCATCACCTTCGTGGACGGCGAAAAAGGCATCCTGCGGCACCGCGGCATCCCCATCGAGCAATTGGCGGAAAAAAGCACATTCATCGAAACGGCCATGCTGCTGATCTTCGGCAAATTGCCCTCCCTCGAAGAACGTGCGGCCTTTCGCGGGCTTTTGTCCGAACACGAGCTGTTGCACGAAGGCTTGCTCCATCATTTCGACGGGTTCCAGCCTGGCGGTCAGCCGATGGCCATTCTGTCGGCCGTCATCAATTCCCTGGGCAACTACCACCCCGAACTGCTCGAAATCCA
Organism: Pseudomonadota bacterium; assembly: GCA_023417745.1. Lineage (GTDB taxonomy): Bacteria > Desulfobacterota > Desulfovibrionia > Desulfovibrionales > Desulfovibrionaceae > Solidesulfovibrio. The sequence continues at coordinate 9,576 of JAEZEM010000346.1, read as the reverse complement.
AAGCCCGGACGAATTTCGCCTGGCCGTGGCCAAGCTCATCAGCAAAGTGCGCACCATTGCGGCCTTCAGCTACCGCAAATCCCTGGGCCTGCCGTTTATGTATCCCGACCCGAACCTCAGCTATTGCCGCAACTTCCTGCACATGATGTTCTCCGTGCCCAACCGGGACTACGAGCCCACCAAGGCGGCCGTGGCGGCGCTCACGCTCTTCCTCGTGGTCCACGCCGACCACGAGCAGAACTGCTCCTGCTCCACCGTGCGCATGGTCGGCTCCACCAAAGCCAACCTCTTCGCCAGCGTGTCCTCGGGCATCTGCGCCCTGTGGGGACGCCTGCACGGCGGAGCCAACGCCGCCGTCATCCAGATGCTCACCGAGATGGTGGCCGGCCGCTACAAGATCAAAACCTTCCTGGACATGGTCAAGCGCAAGGAAAAACGGCTCATGGGCTTTGGGCACCGGGTCTACAAGAACTTCGACCCCCGGGCCAAGGTGCTCAAAAAGGCCGCCGACAATCTGTTGCTGGAAGCAGGCATCAGAGACCCCCTCATGGACGCCGCCCTGGAACTCCAGGAAGCGGCCTTAAATGACGACTACTTCAAGAGCCGCAAGCTCTATCCCAACGTGGACTTCTACTCCGGCATCATCCTTCGGGCCCTGGGCATCCCGGTCAACATGTTCCCGGTCATGTTCGCCATCGGCCGGCTGCCCGGCTGGATCGCCCACTGGTACGAGGAAAACCGCGACGTCGCCACCCGCATCCATCGGCCGCGCCAGATCTACACCGGCCCGGCCCGCCGGCCGTACGTGCCGCTGGACCAGCGGTAGGGGGCGAAGAGCGAAGAGGGAAGAGGGAGGATGCCTCCGGCGGCCGGGGGGATGATCCCCCCGGACCCCTGCAATGGAAGAAGGTGTTTAAAGGGGTTTCGTGGTTGCCCGGCAACTCGGTCGGCTACAGACCGGGAGGCGAAGGCCCGCCCAGCAGAGAAAAAGGGAAGGTGCGTGGCGGCCGGTCTGGTCTGGCGAGATGGCGGCCATGCCGTTGCTGCTGGTGCGGCTCCTGACAAGGCTGACCGTCAGTTGACGTTTTGTCGGCAACCTCCGGCCATCGCGGATGCATAGCCTGGTTTTTCGCGGCGCGTGCTCGAAAGGGCGCGCGCTTTTTCATGCCGCCGGCCCGACTGTGCGTCGGCTCGGTCGGGCGAAGCGGCAAACCGGGTGGACAATGGCCGGCAATGGGCTACAAGGCGGTAAACAGGCAGGAGGACAGGGGTATGGAAGATCTGTCGCTGGCGGTGGTCGGGGCGGCTCTGGGGCTTGGCATCGCGCTGGCCGCCGTCCTGGGCTTCATTCTGGCCCGGCGGGCCGAGAAAAACGGCGGGGCCGGCGTGTTTCGGGCCGCCTTCCTGGCCTTTGTCGTGGTCTACGCCCTGGGCTTTGCCGCCCGCTACCTGCTGGTGGAAGCGCTGCCGGCCGGGTTCTGACGTCTCCCACCCGAAATGCTTGCCGCCCATGGGCGAATACAGAGGGCGGCAGGCTTGTTTTTGTCGGCGCCAACGCCGCGTACAGCCCCCCGTCGAACGATACGAGAGGGTGAGAAACCGTCTGGTCTTCAAAAGGTTCCGGTGAAATACGCCACGCTGTCGGCAAGGGCGTGACCCGGCCATGGCCAAGCTGGACAACGGACGGCGGCACGAGCGCGAGAACGTGGAAGCGCGTCAGGCCGGCCCGGGCGTCACTGCCAGGTGATGGTCAGGTTGCGCTTGCCCCATTGCACCGCGCCGCAGGCGTCATCGCCGAAGTAGATGTCGATGGTCTTGTCGTGGCGGCCGTGCATGACGTCGAGAACCTTGAACTGTCCCATGCCCTCGATGGTGATGAGGTCGCCCCGGTCCAGGCCCATGTCGAGGAGGTCGGGCGACACGGCCACAGCCTTGCCGTCGCGGGTGAGCACATCGCCCCAGGCGCCGCGCGCGGCCCGTTTGTTCTTGGCCTTGGGCGAACAGCCGGTGTAGGCCAGGGCCTTGACGCGCACGGATTTGGCCGGGGAAAGCGGTCGCGTGCCGAACAGGTAGCCCGGGTCGTCGAGGCGGCCCACGGCGACCTCCTCGGGTTTCTTCTTGGCCGCCGAGGGGGTGGCCTCGGCGAGCTGGCTGCCGCCTCGGGCCGTGGCGCAGCCCGGCAGGGACAGGGACGTCACGAGCAGGGTCAGGGCCGTTATCACGATTCGTGCTTGTCGCATCGTCGCTCCATGGCTTCGGGGCGGCCGCGCCGTTGACGCCGGCATCTGGCATATCGATGCTTATTGGCGTCAGGCTGTGGGACGGGCGCGTGTGGCCCGGCCGTCGCGGTCGACCGCGTTGGTGGAGTGGCTCGCGTGGCGCGAGACACGCCCCGGCCGCCGACTGCCGGCGACGGGGCGACGCGCGTAGTGGCGTCGTCTTGGAAGCAGGTCTTGGCAAGACGCTGCGGCCTTGCCTGCCTGTAGCGTACCTATGGCGTTTCGGGGACGCCGTGTCAAGGCGGCGGCGGCTGGTCAGGCGATTGCCAAAAAGGCCGGGTTGGCGGCGAGTTAGTCGCAAACGAAAGGGGAGCATTGCGCTCCCCTTTCGGAATGGTCCGTGATGCCGGACTGTTGGCGGCGGGCAAAAAACTCGGATTTTTTTGCCCGCCGCGTGTTTCGGATTTGGACTTTCTCCGAAACAGCCTTTTTATTGCAATGTGTTGATGGCGCTACCTCACCCTGGAAACGGCGTCTGGCCTAGCCGGCCTTGGGGCCTTGGTCGTCATCTTTGGCGGCCGGGGCGGCTTTGGTCTTGTCGTCTTGCGAGACCGCGTTCTCTGCCTGGCCCTCGACCGGACGGGGCGTGTCCGCCTTGTCGGTCTTGCCGGCCTCGTTCGCGCCAGTCTGAGCAGACGCCGCAGGTTGGGGAATCGCATCCTCGCCCGCCTGTGCGGAGGCCGTGGGTTGGGCGGCCTCGTCCGAGGCGGCGGCGGCCGCTGCGGCTTCGGGCGTTTCGGGAGCCGCAGGCGCGCCCGGCGTGTCGGGCGAACGCGGCGGTTCCTTGGGGCCGCCGTCGCCGGCGGCTTCCTGCTCGGCCTTGCGGCGAGCCTTTTCCTCCAGGCGCTGTTTGTCCACGAACCAGGACACCCAGATGCCGACTTCGTAGAGCACGACCATGGGGCCGGCCATGAGGAGCTGGTTGATGGCGTCCGGGGTGGGCGTCAGCACGGCGGCCACGATGAAGCTCAAAAGAATGGCCCAGCGGCGGAATTTGCGCAGGGCCTTGGTCGAGACCATGCCGAGGCTGGTGAGGAAAAAGATGAAGACCGGCAGCTCGAAAATGAGGCCGAAAGCGAAAAGCAGCGTGACGGCCAGGGAGAAATAGGCGCTGATCGTCGGCATCACCGTGATGTAGTCCGAGGCATAGTCCACAAAGAACTTGAACCCGAACGGGAACACGATGAAATAGCCGAAAAGCGCGCCGCCCACGAAACACACCGCCGTGGCGAAGGCCACGGGCACGATGATCTTGCGTTCCTCTTTGTAGAGGCCCGGGGCCACGAACTGCCACAGCTGATAGAAAATATAGGGGCTGGCCACGAACGCGCCGGCCACCATGGCCAGCTTCATGACCGTGAAAAACGTCTCGGGCAGGCTGGTGGCGATGAGCTTGCTGCCGGCCGGCATGACATCGATAAGCGGCCGCAGCAGGATGTCGAGGAGCCGCTCGGCAAAGGCGTAGCTGGCGGCGAAGCCCACGCCCACGGCGATGAGGCAGCGCACCAACCGTTGGCGCAGTTCCACCAGATGTTCGAGCAGCGGCGCTTCCTTCATGCCCGAGGCGCTGGCCACGCCAGGGGACGGCGGCGGCGGTGTTGCGGCGGCGGCATCGGGCAGGGCTTCGCCGACAGTGGCCGGCGCGGCAGCCTCGGGCTGCTCTTTGGGATCGTCCATGGACTTAGGCGTATCGGTCATGCGCTCCTCGTTTCCGACAGGAACAAATTCTACGGCTTTTGCCGCGCCTTGGGTTACGGCAGGACGCCGCCGGGGTCAAGGGGCAGGGGGCAAAGCGGGGAGGCGTGGGCTAAAGTTCCACCTGAACGCCAAGCTCCACCACCCGTCCCGGCGGCAGCCCGAAGTAGGCCGTGGCCGGCCGGGCGTTGCGGGACATAAGGGCGAAGAGACTCTTGCGAAAGCTGGCCATCCGGGCCTTGCCCGTGGTGAGCAGACTCTCGCGGCCCAGGAAATAGGTGGTGTCGGCCGGCGGGTCGATGGGCACGCCGAGGCTTCTGGCCTGGGCCATGACCGCCGGCACGTCCGGGGTCTCCATGAAGCCGTAGCGGGCCACGATCCGGTAGAAGCCCTGGCCCATGTCCTGGATGTCCAGGCGGTCGGCCTCGCTGACGGTCGGCACGTCGGTGGAGGTGACGCTTAAGATCACGACCTTGTCGTGGAACACCTTGTTGTGCTTGTAGTGGTGGAGCAGGGTGACCGGCGTGCCCTGGGGCGACAGCGACATGAACACGGCCGTGCCGGGCACGCGGATGGGATTTTTGGTCGACACTTCGGACAGGAACAGGCGCAGCGGCACGGCCGTGGCCAAGGAAAGCTGCCGCAACGCCGTGCGGCCGTCCTCCCAGGTGGCCATGGCCAGGACGATCAGGCCGGCGATAAGCAGCGTAAACCAGCCGCCGTCAGCCACCTTGAGAAGGTTTGAGCCGAAATAGGCCAGATCGAAGGCCAAAAAGATCAGAACCGGGGGCAGGACGCGGTACAGCGGCTGCTTCCAGGTCCAGCGGGCCACGAAGAAGTAGAGGATGGACGTGATGCCCATGGTGGCCGTGACGGCGATGCCGTAGGCGGCGGCCAGGCGGCTGGATTCCCCAAAGGCCAGGGTCAGGCCGATGCAGGCCCACATGAGGGCGAAATTGACTTCCGGGATGTAGATCTGCCCTTCCATGTCGCTGGAGGTGTGCACGATGCGCAGGCGCGGGCACACGCCAAGCTGGATGGCCTGGCGCGTGAGCGAAAAGACGCCGGAAATGAGCGCCTGGGAAGCAATGACCGTGGCCGCCGTGGACAGCGCCGCCATGGGGTAGAGCAGGTTGTCGGGCACGAGGCTGTAAAACGGGTTGGGGGCGATGCCCGGGTCCAGGAGCAGCCCGGCGCCCTGGCCGAAATAGTTGAGCAAAAGGCACGGGAAGACCACCAGCAGCCAGGAGCGCTGGATGGGCCGGCGGCCGAAATGGCCGAGGTCGGCATACAGGGCCTCGCCGCCGGTGATGCAAAGGACCACCGAGCCGAGCACCACCACCCCATGAAGATGATTTTCCAGGAAAAATTGGACGGCATAGGCCGGATTGACGGCAGACAGCACCTGGGGAGCCAGCAGGATTTCCTTAAGGCCCAGCACGGCCAGCACGCCGAACCATACGAGCATGACCGGCCCGAAGACCTTGCCGATGCCGGCCGTGCCCCGGCGCTGGACCGCGAAAAGCCCAAACAGGATCAGGCAGGTGATGGGCACGACCAGGGGCGCGGCGGCGTCGGTGGCCACGGTCAGGCCTTCCACGGCCGAGAGCACGGAAATGGCCGGGGTGATGACGCCGTCGCCGTAGAGCAGCGCCGCCCCGCACAGTCCCAGGAAGGCCAGGACAGCGCGGACATGGCGATGGCCGGCGTCCTTGGGCAAAAGCTCGATCAGCGCAAAGATGCCGCCCTCGCCCCGGTTGTCGGCGGCGGTGATGAAAAGCACGTACTTGACCGTGATGACCATGGTCAGGGACCAGAAGATGAGCGAGAGCACGCCGAGAATGTTGTCCGGGGTCACGGCGATGGCGTGCATGCCGTGGAAGCATTCCTTGATGGCGTAAAGCGGGCTTGTGCCGATGTCGCCGAAAACGACGCCGAGGGCGGCCAGGGTCAGGGCGGCGGTGGGCGCAGGGGTGTGCCCGCCGTGGGCGACGCTGGGGGTTTTCAATCAATACTCCGCGAAAGGGGTGGTGGTCCTGGCCGACGGGCCGGACAAAACGTCGTACCGTAGCCGCGCGGCGCTCGCCGAACAAGGGGGTTGTTTCGCCCTGTGCCGGCCGTGGCGGCGTAATCTGCTGTAACCGGGAGATATCGGCAATAGCGTGTCAGAATTGTCATTTTCCCGGAGGGCCAGGAGCGCGTCCGGTCATGTCGAGGTAGAGCAGCGTGCCGCCCAGGATAGCGAAGGGAAAAAGCAGGATGTTTAAGATCGGGATGAGCAGCGGCAGTCCGAAACCGAGCAGCAGCAGGGGATTTTTGGCCAACCGGCGCAACCGTAGGCCGAAGCGGTCCTCTTCCCGGCAAAACGGATAGTCCAGGAAGTCCAGGGCCAGGAGCATGGCCGCCACGGCCGGGGCCAGAACCTGCCCGAGAACCGGAATGAAAAGCAGCGCAAGCGGCGCGGCCATGACGAAAACCGCTTTCTTGATTTCCTCCAGCATCAGCCGGCCAAAAGACAGGGCCGGACTCTGGCGAGACGCGCCGGCCAGGCTCAACATCCGTCCGGCGATATGGTCGTAGAGCGGCGCGGCCAGGATGTTGGCCGTGACCATGAACAGGAAATACATGATGACAAAGGCCAGTACGTACAGGATGTACTTAAACACGTGAAGGTAGAGCCAGGCCAGCGTGCCGGCCAGTCCGCCGGCCTGGGCGTCGGGCGACCACAAGGCGGCCAGCATCTGGTCGCCGTGGCTGGCGAACACGGCAAAACCCACGCCGTAAAGCGCCAGGGCCAGGGCAAAGGGGATGGCGCAAAGGCCGAGATACCCTTTGTGGGCCAGGGCGAAGCGGATGCCCCTGATGTGGGCGGCGAGTCCTCTGGGAAAGGCGGTCAGCATGGCGGTCGCCTCCGTGAAGCGGTGGACCGATCAGTCTTCGGCGGCACACTCCGGTTCCGGGGTCGGGCGGTCCTTGGGGGCCAGGGAACCGTGGTAGCCTTCGGCGTCGCCGGCTTCGGCGACCTGGATGCGCGTGACCTGGAAGGGCATGCCCAGGGCGCCGAGGTCGATGCGGGCCTTGGCTTCCTTGACGGCGTGGGCTTCGTTGTGGCCATAGGCAACGACGTATTCCACTTCAGATACGCTTTTTTGGCGGCGAAACCAGCCAGATGTAACAAGTACTTTCGTGGCAAAATAGACGCGATACTTCTGCATGATGCGTGCAACTCCGGAAAAAGGGCGGCGGCAGGGACGGAAATGAGGCAGCGTTGCCAACCGTCGAGGCGGCGGACACTACGCCAAGCCCGGCCGGTCGGCAAGTGCTGCTTCCAGGCTTGACCGGGCCGGCCGGGGCTTCCTACAGTCGTTAACGCGCACGTCGCGCCCTGGGGGGAAGCATGAAGCGGTTGTTTTGGATAGTGGCGACCGGCCTGTTGAGCCTGTCCGGCGGCCAGGCCCAGGCCGAGGACCCGGCCAGGATACTGGCCTCGACCAAGCGTCTGGCCTGCGCCTACAGCCAAGGCATGAACGCCGTTTTCACGCCCCAGGGAAGGGTGAGCCTCAAGCCTCCTCTCGACCCCAACACGCCGGGGTTGACCATCGCTATCGTGGACCGGGACAAAAATCGGGCCCTGCTTGAGGAAGATCGTCTGGAGACGCCGGGCGTGCTCATGGTTTCCTCGGCCGGGCTGTCGGTCATGGCCCGCTACGCCGACGGCGGCGTGACCATGGTGACGGTCTATCCGGTCCATGCCGGCGCTTCGGACAACCTGCTCATGGTTTCCTCCCGCCATGGGGCCGGCAGCGAACCGCAAATCTCCCAACGCTACGGGTTTTGCCGACCCGGCCAGGAAACGCCCCTGCCGGCCGAGCCGCCCGCGCCGCCGCCGGCCAAGAAGAGCGGGCATTGATGGCCGCCCATCCTGCTTCGGGCCGTCGCAAGGCCGTGGCCGCCGGACTGTTCGGCCTGAGCCTGGTCCTTGGCTGGGGGACAGCAGCGGCCCGGGCCGATTTCGACGACGCCCTGCGCGCCTTTGAGCGCGGGGACAACGCCCGGGCCAGGCAGGAGCTGCGGCCGCTTCTGGCCACAGACAATCCGGCCGCTTTCTGGCTGGCCGGGCGCATGGCCGAGACCGGAAAAAACGGCGGGCCGCCCGACGCGGCCGAGGCGGCCAAGTGGTACCGCCGGGCCGCTGACGGCGGCTCGGCGCCGGCCATGCTGGCCCTGGCCGTGCTCCATCTGGAGGGGCGGGGGGTAGCCCAAAGCGACACGCGAGCCGGGGACTGGCTGCGCAAGGCGGCCGGGCGCGGCTCGGCCCAGGCCTTGCTGCTCCTCGGAGCCATGCGCCTGGAAGGGCGTCTGGGACCGGCCTCGGACGGGCCGGGCTATCTGCGAAAGGCCATGGCCGCCGGTTCGGGCGAGGCGGCGGTACTTTTGGGCGAGCTTTATCTGGCCGGCAAGGTGGTCCCCCGCGATCCGGCCGAAGCCTACCGCCTGGCCCTTTTCGCCGAAAGCAAGGGCCGGCTCAGCGAGCCTTTCGCCGGCCGGCTCGGCCGGCTCTTGGCCCAGGCGGCCAGCGACCTGCCGCCGGCTCAGGCCCAGTCTATCCGGGGCCGGGCTGGCGGTCGGGAGGCTTCGCCGCGACAGGAGGAACAACCGGCCGAGAGGCTGCGCACCGGCACGGGCTTCGTGGTCAGTCGGCTGGGGCATGTGGTCACCAACGCCCATGTGGCCGAGGGCTGCAAGAGTCTTTGGGCCATGGTGGACGGCAAGCCCGTGGCGGCCAGTCTGCTGCGGCTGGACCCGGAGCATGACCTGGCCTTGGTGCGGCTGGCCGTGGCCCCGGACAAGGTTCTCGTCCTGCGCGAGGGCCGGGAGCTGTCGCCGGGGACGCCGATCTTCGCCGCCGGCTTTCCCGGGGAGGCGGCGCGCACGGGCCGGATGCGCGTGACTTCGGGCCGCACTCGGGAGCTGGCCAGCGGCATGGGGCCGGCCGGGGATCTGGCCGTCAGCGCTACGGTCCTGCCGGGCAACAGCGGCGGGCCGCTGCTGGACGCCGGCGGTCGGGTGGCCGGGGTGGTGCGGGCGCGTCGCGACGGCGCGGCGGCGCGGGCCTGGGTGGGCGAGGGCTTGGCCGACGTGGGCTTTGCCGTGCCTCTGGCTTCGCTCAAGGCGTTTTTGTCCCGGGGACAAGTTCCGTTCATCTCGGCGCCCAGCTCCGGGGAACGCAACGTCGTCGATCTGGAGCGCGATCTTTCCGGGGCGGTGCTGCCGCTTTTCTGCCGGCCCGGCCGGTAGCGTCGTCGCGTCGGCGGGCTCGCGGCTTGCCCCAGGCGGTCCGGTTTTCCCGCCTTGCCGATCCCAAACGGCCGCTTGTCTCGCGGCCGGCGCTTGGTTCGCCCCCAGCCCTACAGGCTTTCGTTCCGGCAAGCCGCGAGGCCCATGGCTTTTCGCGACGGCGCGGGGCAGGCTTGCGTAACCGTCGCCGGCTTGCCCGCGACAACAAAAAAGGGCGGGGCCTTGCGGCCCCGCCCGATGCGCCCGAATTCCGGCTCGTCCAATTAGAACTTGTAAGTCAGACCGAAAGCGACCTTCCAGGCGT
>JAEZEM010000326.1 GCA_023417745.1 Pseudomonadota bacterium | reverse complement strand
CCGGCCACGCCGCTTTCGGCCGTGGAGTGGCTGCTGCCCCAGCTCGACATGGTGCTCATCATGACCGTCAACCCGGGCTTTGGCGGCCAGTCCTTCATCCCCTTCTGCCTGGACAAAATCCGGGCCTTAAGCGCCCTGCGCCGGGAGCGGGGACTTGCCTTCCGCATCCAGGTCGACGGCGGCGTGACCCCGGACAACACGGCCGCCCTGCTGGCCGCCGGAGCCGACGTCCTGGTGTCGGGCTCGGCCTTTTTCGGACATCCCCCCTACAAGGAACGCCTCGATGTCTTTCACGCGGCGGCCGCCTCCAAACCGGCCTAACCGCCCCAGTCGCCGCCGGGTCGCCGCCCCGCCCGCCATGCGCCCATGCCGGGCCGGCCAAGGCGTCGCGCCCGATAAACGCCTGGGCCGGCTCACCTCCATCCTCGCCGCCTTGGACCAGGCTATCGCCTTTGTTGCGCCCTCGGGCGTCATCGCCGAGATCAACAACCGCTATCTGACCTGGCTCGGCCGCTCCCGGGCCGACGTGCTGGGCGCAAACCTCGAAGTTCTGGGCCTGGAGACCGAAGACTACCAGGCCGCCGCCTTTCTCGACCTCTTCCGCCGGGGCGTGGCCTCCACCCCGGTCTCCTTCGAGAGCCGGGTCGGCGAGCGCGACGTCACGGTCAAGCTCCAGCCCGTCATTGAGGACGGCGCCTTCTCCGGGCTTATCGTCTCGCTCATCGACGTCACCCCGCTGGTCGAGGCGCGTCTTGGCGTGGAACGCGAAAAACGCTTCCTCGAACAGGTCATCACCATTGCCGGCGCGGCCATCTGCATCGTCAACCGCGACGATGTGGTGGTCACCATCAACGACGAATTCACGAACATCACCGGCTACACCCGCGACCAGGCCCTGGGCCGGCCCCGGACCCAACTGCTGCGCGAATCGCCGCCCTCCCCCTGCCCGGCCGCCCCTGGCGACGCCGCCGTGCAAAAACGCCAATCCACCATCACCGCCCGGGGCGGCAAACGTCTCACCATCCTCAAAAACGCCGCCCCCCTCCTGGACGCGGGCGGCCAGACCACCGGCGGCATCGAATCCTTCGTGGACGTCTCCGACCTCATCCGGGCCCAGATCCAGGCCGAGGAAGCCAGCCGCATGAAATCGGCCTTCCTGGCCAACATGAGCCACGAGATCCGCACGCCTTTAAACGCCATCATGGGGCTGTCCCAACTGCTGCTCGGGGCCAACCTCCCCCCGCAACAGCGGGAATGCGTCGAGACCATGCGCGCCGCCGGCGAAGGCCTGCTCGTCATCTTAAACGATATCCTGGACTTTTCCCGCATCGAAATGGGTCGCCTGGAGATTCGCCCCGCCCCCATGGACATCGACCGGCTCCTGGAAGAAGTCCGCCGGGTCATGGCCCAGTCCGCTGACCAGCAAGGCCTGTCCCTGGCCATCGAACGCGACCCGGCCCTGCCCCGGGTGGTCCTGTGCGATCCGGTGCGCCTGAAGCAGATTTTGCTCAACCTGCTGTCCAACGCCATCAAATTCACGTCCAGCGGCCGGGTGATCCTGTCGGCCAAGCGCGCCCCGGCCAGCCTGGGCGACGAAGGTCCCACGCGCGTCACCTTCGCCGTGCGCGACACCGGCCCCGGCATCACCCCGGAGGTCCGGGAACGCATCTTCGAGCCCTTTGTCCAGACCGAGGACGCCGTGACCCGCAATCCCGGCGGCACGGGCCTGGGGCTGTCCATCTCCAACCGGCTGGTCGGGCTGCTCGGCGGCTCGGGCCTGGAACTGGACACCAGCCCTGGGCGCGGCAGCGTTTTCGCCTTCACCCTGCCCCTGCCCGAGCCTCAGGCCGCCCATCCCCGCCACGACCTGCCCCTGCCGCCAGCCGCCGACTTCGGCGGTCTGCGCGCCCTGGTGGCCGAGGACAATCCCTATAACCGCTTCCTGCTCCAGAAAATCCTGCAAAAACTCGGCGTTGGCCAAGCCGATTTCGCCAGCGACGGCCAGGAAGCCGTGCGAATGGTCCTGACCGCCAGGGACGCCGACGCGGCTTACCACGTCATCTTCATGGACGTGCGCATGCCGATCCTCGACGGCCTGGAAGCCGCCCGCAGTCTGCGGGAATCCGGCGTGGCGACGCCCATCGTCGCCCTGACCGCCCAGGCCTCTGAAGACGACGACGCCCAGTGTCGCCAGGCCGGCATGAACGCTTATTTCTCCAAACCCTACCGCATCAACGACATCGAGGCCGTGCTGGCCGAAATCGCCGCCGCCGCCAACCGGACCGGGAAATGACGGCCACCCCCAGAGATCGCGCCCTGGCCTTCTTGCTCGGCGAACACGGGCTGCTCCCGGTCGAGGCCGAGGAAGCCCTGGCCGTGGCCGCCCCGGTCCTGGCCGAGGCGCTGTCCCGCCTGGCCCGGGCCGCAGACGACCAAAACGCCCGGGCCTGCGCCGAGGCCGCCCACGGGCTCAAAGGCAATCTCTTGAACCTCGGTCTGGCCGAATTGGCCCAAACCGCCGAACAGGCCTGCGCCGCCGCCCGCCAAGGCGACCTCGACCCGGCCAGGCGCGCCGCCGTGACCCTGCGCCAGGCGCTGGCCACGCTGCTGCCCGGCTGATCCGGCGGCGTTTTTCCCGCCCGGCGGTCTAGGCAGCCCGGCCCGGCCGTGCTACCTGTCGCGTCCATGAACACGACCCATGACGCCGCCGCCGGCCCCATTTTCGTCGCCGGCCACCGGGGCCTTGTCGGCTCCGCCATCGCCAAGGCCCTCGCCGCCAAAGGGCACGACATCCTCACCCGCAGCCACCGGGAGCTGGATCTGACCAGCCAGGCCGAAGTCAGCGCCTTTTTTGCGGCCGCCAAACCGGCCGCCGTGATCCTGGCCGCGGCCAAGGTCGGCGGCATCCACGCCAACAGCGCGTATCCGGCCGAATTTATCCGCGACAACCTGCTCATCCAGACCAACGTCATCGACGCGGCCTACAAAAACGGCGCAAAAAAGCTCGTGTTCCTCGGCTCCTCCTGCATCTACCCCAAGTTCGCCCCCCAGCCCATGCCGGAAACGGCGCTCCTGACCGGCCCCCTGGAAGAAACCAACCAGTGGTACGCCATCGCCAAGATCGCCGGCATCAAGATGTGCCAAGCCTACCGCCGCCAGTACGGCTTTAACGCCATAAGCCTCATGCCGACCAATCTTTACGGCCCCGGCGACAACTTCACGCCGGTCAATTCCCACGTCATCCCGGCGCTCCTGCGCCGCTTCCACGAAGCCAAAATGCGCGGCGACGCCGTGGTCACGGTCTGGGGCACGGGCCGGGCGCTTCGCGAATTTCTCCACGTGCGCGACATGGCCGACGCCGCCGTGGCCTGTTTCGAGCGCTACGACGACGAGGAAATCATCAACATTGGTTCCGGCGAGGAAATCGCCATCGCCGATCTGGCCCGCCTCATGGCCAAGGTCACCGGCTTTGCCGGGGAGATCGCCTTCGACGAGACCCGCCCCGACGGCACGCCCCGCAAGGCCCTGGACGTCAGCCGCCTCAAGGCCCTGGGCTGGACCCCCACCATCAGCCTGGAAGCCGGGTTGGCCGAAACCTACCGGTGGTTCTTGGAGAATATCGAATCCGCGCGGTTGGATTAAAAAGTAGTCCTTTCGCAGACAGACTCGAACCAAGTTCCCTTATTGCTTGCTTGACAAGAAAGCGGACTGTAGCCGTGTCCCGGCAAACAGTCCGCTCCGCTTTTAGCACAGAAAAAAACACTTGACCTTAAAGCTACTCAAAAAGAACACATAAAATCATCTATTCCTCTTTCGCCTTCTTGAAGAGGAAGGAGATACGGCACTCTGTACGCCGAAATCAAACCATGCACGATCACAAACACTCTGCCGCAGCGTGCATGTCCCTTCCCTCTCAACAAAAACAATCCCCCCAAGGGGAGGGTTACAGACAGGTGTTCGACTCATCTCTGGCTTGAAATTCGCGAAAGAAACTTCCAGCGGTTCAGTATTATTTTGCATTTGCTGCATCCACGTCGCCGTTTCAGCTTGTCTGTAAACATGCATTGATGGCACTATAAACGTGGGAACTACCGCAGAAACGGCCAAACCGCCGGGAATCTTCCCAGAGGGGACATCGCCTTCAGTATCAGGACTCTCGACTCCGGGAAGAGAAACACCCCATTCTTGCAGCTTTGGCCACATCGCTACATATCTTCGTTGCCCACCAAGCAAGCGCACCCAAAATTGGCTGGAACGCGGGAATATTTCCGTCAATTTCCAAAATAAAGCCTCGCGCAATTCTTTTTTAGCACTTGCTACCGTACTCCATATCTCCTCAAGAGAAGTCAGATAGGTGTTTATCCTATCCAAATTTACGATCCATCCTCGCGCGAGCATTTCTTTCGTAGGCGGAATCAGCAACAGCCCTTCCCAGGACTCTAACGCATCATCAAAATTTCTTGAACGCAGCAAGTCAAGCCAATACGCTTCTAAGCTTTCATCCACCTGATGACGAGCAAGTACCGAGCGAAACATGTGCAGCAGTCCATCACCCGACGGCAACACAAGAGAATCCATCATAGAAATGGACTTCTTCAATTTAAAAAAAAAGGCTCTATCTAACGGGAATACATCTGAGACAATCAACAATTCACGAAATACATCAGCCTCATACTTCTCGAAATCAGGAGGAAGTAGACTTTTAGCAAGTCTCTGAAGTGACGCGACAGTCACTCTGGAATTCGTGTCATAAACAAGCGCGCTGAGAATCAGCCTACCAGGCCCGTCATCTCCGCCCACAGCGGGAAATCCCGTGCCGCGCAAAAGCTCGGCAAATCCATCCGGATCGCCGGATTGCGCGGCTTCCCTGACTCGCCGCACAATGTCATGCAGACAGGAAGCTTCCATAATCACCAGTGCCTTCCAAACCATTCCCTATCACGAACAGACCGGAACTCTGCCCTTAGTTGAACCATATGCTCTTTACGCAAAAACGCAAGCCGGTTGGACACCAAGGGAGCAGCCGATAATTGCTTCAACTGGCCGGTCGATAATGTCTCAGCCAAAGCCCCCGACAGAGGGGGATGAATTATTTCCCTACAGCGAGGGAGGCCATCTCCCAAAGGCATCGCAATGCCATATGAACATTCGGGGGGAGAAGGAAAGTGGCAACCATTCAAATTCGACTCTAGACATGTAGGGCGATACACTTTTGTCAAATCAATATCATTAACACTATATCGCCAACATAAAAGCCATGCCCCGGCCTCAAGATGCCCTAAACCAAGAGCACGACACAAATCTAAGGGATCACCACTTTCGACTAAATCCATAACTTCATGTTCAAAACACGCCCACCATGGCGGTCGAGCATCCCCAAGGGCATCACATATCAACTTCGAGAGAACCTTAATTTCCTGACCACCATACCTCATCATAGCGCAAGCGACAGCATCGACATGGTCGTCAAAAGCTTTCGCCCCGCCTGGCGAAAAAGGAGATGGAGAAATCCCAACCCCCACCAAGTCAAACAAAAAACCATTTAAATCTTTAACTATCGAAGGTGGTTTTTTTGACAATCTAAAAAGACAGCTATTCAACGACTCAACGTGCAACAACCTGTCGGAGAGAAAAGTCATCCTGACTCTGTTATTAATATTATCTGACTCTACATAAGAGGATACAGGAGCACCCAATGAGGAGGGCGACGCCGTACAGCACAGCCTTGTGGAGAAGTACGACCGCATTTTTCTTAGCCACTCAGGGACAGACGCCACCTTGTCCAAATTATCATGTCCCAAAAGTGAGGCCTCACGATTGCGTGCCACCCTGTGGTCCACAGCAAAGTTCTCCCCAACTGCTCGATGGGATTGGTCCACACTCGCGACCAATTCCCTAGCAATGTGGTCCCACGGGTGCGCATGATGGTTTCTATCAAAAAAATATGGCATTTAAATTGAACACTGCTTGAACAATACAGTTAACTCATTAGGCAACCTGCAAACTGCGGCTCTACCGAAGAAACGACTACCCTGTCAAGGACTCGCCATAACCTTCCTTGAATCTAAAAACCTATCGGCCACACTCCACTCTAGGCGCGCCCCCCCCCTACGACACAGGAACCGTCAAAATCGTCAACGACACCGCCGGCAGGGTCACGGCCACTTCGTTGCCGGCCACGGGCACGGCCTGCTCCCAGTGCAGGCGGGGCGTCTTGTCGTCCGGCCCTGTGCCGCTCCAGACGGCGTGGGAGGCCGCTTTGCCGGGTTTGGCCCCGGCGAGGCGCACGGCGACGGTCCGGGCCGTGTCTTTGTTGATGAGAAAGATGGAGAGGGTCTTGTGTTTGTCGTCCCGGGTGGCGAAGGCCCGAACGCCTGGGGCGTCTGTCGTGGGCACGACGCGGGTTCCCAGGTGGTCGGCCAGGAGCTTGAGGGCCGTGCCGGTCGGCAGCGGGTTGTTCTGGCTGTCCAGGGCGTCCCAGAGTTCGGGTTGCTGGGTGTTGTTGAGCCAGCGGGTGGCCCAGATCTGGGCGGTGACGACCCGGGGGTCGCTTACGGCCTGGGCCAGCATGTCGGTGAGCACCAGGGCGTGGCCCAGGGTGTTTTCGTGCTTCCAGCCGAGGTTCTGGGGGTGGCCGGACCAGTCGGCGGAATTGATTTCGGTGAGCAGGTAGCGTAGCCGGCCGGCCAAGCCGGGCGGCCCCCAGGTCCGGGCGGCCTTGTCGATCTCGCCTACGCCAAGCATGGGCGCGGCCTGGGTACGGTAGGGGGCGTAGCCGCCCCATTCGTAGCAGGGATATTCGTGGACCGAGACGAAGTCGATGGCGGCGCCGGCCTGCCCAAAGACGGCCTGCCACCAGACGGTGGAGTCGCCCATCATGTTGTCGAGGCTGCCGACGTCGTTTGCCCCCACCGGACCGTTGGCCCCGATCTGGATGGAAGGATCGACGCCTTTCATGGCGGCGGCGAAAAGGGTGAGGTCGCGGGCATAGTCCTTGGCCCGGGAGCCGCCGTCGTAGACGTAGAAATAGGATTCGTTGCCGATTTCGAAATATTTGACGCCGTAGCCGCGCTCGATGTTGGCGTAGCGCACCAGCGACACGGCGTTTTGCAGCAGCGTGGCCATGTCCGGGGCCACGGAGCCGGGGGCGGCCGGCTTGTACATGGCGTCGTGAGGGATGACCACCACGGGTTCGGCTCCGGTTTTGCGGCAAAGGGCCATGAAGGCGTCGAAATCCAGGGGCGTGGTGTTGAAGCGATGTTCGGCCAGATTGTAGATACGGCGGTCGCTGGCCGGCCACTCGTCCGGCCCCAGGCGGGCCAGGGTCGGGTGGGGCTTGCGGTAGGGCGGGGCGGCCCAGAGGGTGACGTCGGACTTGGCCCCGCCGGGGTAGCGCAGCGACCCCACGCCGAGATTGGCCAAAGCGTCGGCCAGAGGACGCGCGCCCTGGGGGCGGTTGGCGTCGTGGTCGATGAAATAGTCGAGATTGATGCCGAGCAGGCGGCGGTCGGTTTTGCGCAGGGTCTGATCGGCGGTCACGGTGACGGTCTCGGCCGGGGCCGGCAAGTCGGCGGCCGGCGTCGGGGTCGGGACGAAAAGGAGCATGGCCAGGAGCGCAAAGGCGGCAAAGGATGGCACGAAGCGGGACATGGGGACGGTCAACCTCCGAGGGGCGAGGCCCGGGGTAGCCCGCAACGCCGCCCAAGGCAAGAGGCATGGCGCGACATTTTTGTGACGGCTGGCGGGCGTAACCCTAACCGGCCGGCGACGACGCACAGCGGTGTAACCGGAAGCGGCCGGAGGCGACTGCATCCGAACCGACCCAGGGAAAGAACGCCGCCAGCCCTTGCAAGGCCTGCGGCATGATAGTATTGCAGGCCTCGCGGCGAACCGGCCTGTCCCGGCCGTAGCCGTATCCCCGGACAACACGGTCCCAAGCGGACCCGGAGGAACCCTTATGACGCTTTTTCGTCGCCTTGTCCTGCTGGTCGCGGCCTTGACGTGCCTGTCGGCGACCGCTCTGGCCGCCGAGGTCAAGACTTTTGCCGTGGCCCCTTTCACGGTGCATGGCCCCGAGAAATACCAGTATCTGAGCCAGGGCGTGCAGAGCATGCTGGAATCACGGATGAACTGGCCGGGCCATCTGGCACCCATGGACAAGGCCAAGGCCGGCGCTAAACTGGCCAAGGCCCCGGCCTCCGAGGCCGAAGCCAAAAAGACCGCCGCCGAACTCGGCGTGGACTTTCTGGCCTACGGTTCGGTGACCATCTCCGGCGAACAGGCCAGCGTGGATATCATGGTGGTGGGACGCGACGGCAAGAAATGGCCCAAGTCCCTGTCCGCCAAGATCGCCGACCTCATCCCGGCCATGGAACGCACGGCCCAGGCGCTCAACAACGAAATTTTCCAGCGCCCGTCCCAGGCCGCCTCCGGCCAGGGCGGCACGCCAAGTGGCCAGCTCAACTCGGATTTCGTGGTCAACCAGACCGGCGCCGACGGCCAGAAAGCCTATCTCAATCCGAGCTTCCGCTACGCCGGCCCCACCGAAACCGCCGGCGTGTGGCGCAGCCAGTCCATGCCGCTGGTCTCGCGCGGCATCGCCATCGCCGACTTCAACGGCGACGGGCACAACGAAGTGGCCATCCTGGGCCAGCATTCGGTGGAGGTCTTCAGCTACAAAGACCGCCAGCTCATGCCCATCGCCAAGCTTGAGCTCTCGCCCAACCTCAATCTGCTCAACATCAGCGCCATGGACATCAATGGCGACGGCAAGGCCGAGATCATCGTCTCCACCAGCTACTTCAAGGAGCCGCGGGCGTTCATCCTGTCCCTGGAAGGCAACAAGCTGGTCGAGCTCTACAAGGACATCAAACTCTACCTGAACGTGGCCGCCGTGGCCCCGGACTTCAACCGCCAGCTGGTCGGCTCCAAGGGCGAACCCAAGGAACTGTTCGTCCAGGGCGTGCACAACGTCATCTTCGCCGGCGGCCAGCCCCAGCTGTCCACCCGACTGCCCCTGCCCAACAAGGCCAACCCCTTCAACTTCGCCTATCTGCCGGAAAAGAGCGGCTACAAGGTCCTCATCAACGACGACCAGGACCGCATCGTGGTCTACACGGCCAAGGGCGAACGCATCGCCGCCACCGAGGAGCAGTACTGCGGCTCGGCCATCGGCCTGGAATTCGACCCGCTCATGGCCCCCATGGAAAAGCCCAAGAGCGACCACCTCTGGACCTACTACTACATCCCGCTGCCCATGATCGTGGCCAACCTCGACAAGGACGACCGCTACGAAGTGCTGGTCAGCAAGAACATCTCCCTGGCCGCCCAGTTCTTCGAGACCTTCCGCACCTTCTCCCAGGGCGAAATCCACGCCCTGTACTGGGACGGCGTGGGCATGAACCTCCTGTGGAAGACCCGCCGCATCAAGGGCACGGTCACCGGTTACGCCCTGGCCGACATCGACAACGACGGCCAGAAGGAACTGGTGGTGTGCCTCAACACCTGGCCGGGCGCGGCCGGCGTCTATGCCCGCCGCACCATCGTGCTGGCCTACAAGCTCGACGCCTCGGGCTTCAGTCAGCCGGGCGAATTCGGCATCGACAAGGAAGCCGGCGAATAGCCCGTTTTACTTGACGTCTCGACGGGGGAACCGCATTGTGCGGCGGTTCCCCCGTTTTTTTTCGTCCACCCCTGGTTTTCGAGGTTGCCTTGCTCGCCTTGTATCTGGCCCAGATCGTCAATTCGGGACTGGCCCTGGGGGCCGTCTACGGCGTCATGGCCCTGGGCTTTTCGCTGATCTTTTCGGCCAGCCGGCTGATCAACTTCGCCCAGGGCGAGCTTCTGCTCCTTGGCGGGTTGACCATCATGAGCCTGGCCGGCGTCTGGCATCTGCCTCCGGCCGCCGCCCTCCTGGCCGCCGCCGCGGCCGGCTTTCTCCTGGGGCGGGCGCTTTTCTCCACCACCCTGGGGCTGACCCTGCGGGCCGCGCCCCTGCGCCAGCTCATGCTCACCGTGGCGGCCAGCCTCGTCTTCCAGGGCGTGGCCATTTTGTGTTGGGGCAAAAATCCCCTCATGCCGCCGCGCCTGCTGCCCCTGCCCGACCTGCGGCTGGGCCTCGTCTTCCTGGGCCGCGACACCGTGACGGCTCTGGCCCTGGCCCTGGCCGCCGTGGTCGTGCTCGGGCTGTTTCTCGGCCGCACGCGCCTGGGCCGGGCGCTTCGGGCCACGGCCCAGAACGCCGTGGCCGCCAGGCTCCAGGGCGTGGACACGGTCTTTTGCCACGCCCTGTCCTTTGCCCTGGCCGGGGCCCTGGCCTCCCTGGCCGCCCTGGCTGTGGGGCCGCAGACCGGGCTGCGCTACGACATGGGCCTGGGTCTGGGCCTTAAAGGCTTCGCCGCCGCCACCATCGGCGGCTACACGTCCCTGGGCCGGGTGTTTGCCGGCGGCATCGTCCTGGGGCTGGCCGAAGCGGCCATGGTCCTGACCATTTCCGGGGAATTCAAGGAAACCGCCATCTACATCCTCATCATCATCCTCCTCGTGGCCGCGCCGCGAGAGCACGACGAACGCCCCTGACGCCATGACCGTGCCCAGAAACCTCTCCCTTGGCCTGTTTTTCGCCGCCCTGGCCGTGATCGGCCTGGTCACGCCCGGCTTTCAGCTCCTGGCCGTCAACCAGCACCTGTTCTTGGCGGTCAACGTCCTGGCGCTCAATTTTTGCCTGGGTCTTGGCGGCCAGATCTCCCTGGCCCAGGCGGCCTTCGCCGGCCTGGGGGCGTATGGCTCGGTGCTGCTCCACGACCGCTTCCCCGAGGCGACCCTTGTTATCGTCCCGGCCGTGGTGCTGGGCACGGGATTTTTGGCCGCCATGCTCAGCCGCCCCATGGAACGCCTGGGCGAAGGCTTCCTGGCCATGGCCACCCTTTGCGTGTCGCTGGTTTTCACCAACCTCGTGCTGACGCTGGACAGCGTCACCGGCGGTTCGGCCGGCCACATGGCCAACGCCCGTCTGGCCCTGCCGCTTTTCGGCTCCCTTTCCGGCGACCGGGCCACGTTTTTCTGCTTCGCCGGCCTGCTGGCCCTGGGCTCCTACGTCTTCCTGGCCCTGCGCGACAGCCGGCTCGGCCGGGCCTTGGCCGCCTGCCGGGGCGACGCCCAGGCGGCGTCGAGCCTGGGCGTGGACCGCTCCGCCGTGCGCTCCCTGTCCTTTGGCCTGGGCGGAGGGCTTTCGGCCGCCGCCGGGGTGATCCACGGCCACTACACCGGCTTTATCAGCCCCGAGCAGTACCATTTGGAACTCTCGCTCAAGGCCTTGCTGTTTCTCGTCATCGGCGGCCCGGGCAATCTTCTGCGGCCGATCCTGGCCGCCCTGGTCCTGGAAACGGCCATGAGCTGGCTGTCGGTTCTTGGCGACGCCCGCACCCTGGTCAACGGGCTGCTTTTGGGCGCGGCGCTGCTGGCCGGCTACTGGCGCGCCTCGCGCTAGGGCATCGCCCCAACCTTGCCGAAAAATCATTTACAACATCGCCCGATGCGGTAAAAATTCGCTGCCGCTTTCGACCAGACCAGATCGTACCGGAGGCTCCCTCATGGCCAGATTTTTCCTGCTTTTCGCAGCGCTGCTTCTTTGCCCGGCGGTGGCGGCCGCCGCCGCGCCCGTCGGCGACCCCATCGTCGTCGGCGGCCTTTTCGCCCAGTCCGGGCCGGCCGCTGTCGTCGGCACCCCGAGCAAGCTTGTGGCCGAAATGACCGTCAAACAAATAAACGACATGGGCGGCATCCTCGGCCGGCCCGTCAAGCTTGTCGCCTACGACACCGAGTCGTCCCCGGACGTGGCCCTGCGCCAGGCCCGCCAGCTCGTCGAGGGCGACAAGGTGCTGGCGATCATCGGCCCCACGTCCACGGGCGAAGGCCTGGCCGTCAAGAAGTACACCGAGGAAAAGCACGTCCCGGTCATCATGACCGTGGGCGGCGACGCCGTGGTGGCCGGCGGCAAGTTCGGCCCCTACGACTGGACCTTCAAGGCCCCCCAGCGCACGGCCACGGCCGTGGCCAAGATCTACGACTACCTCAAGGGCAAGAACATCTCAAAGATCGCGGTCTTAAGCTCCAAGGACGCCTTCGGCCAGGACGGGGCAACGGAGCTTAAGGAAAACGCCGCCAAATACGGCATCGAGATCATCGCCGAGGAAACCTTCGACCCCAAGGGCACGGATTTCTCGGCCCAGGCCTTCAAGCTGCAAGCCGCCAAGCCGCAGGCCGCCGTGGTCTGGACCATCGGACCGGCGGGGTCCATTGCCGCCAAGAACTTCGCCGCCCTGCCCGGCGAGCGGCCGCTTCTGGTGCAGTGCCACGGCCAGCCCGGTCCCAGCTACCTGGAACTGGCCGGCGAGGCCGCCGGCGGCACGGTCATGCCCGGCACCAAGCTCATGGCCCCGGAATCCCTGCCCGACGAAGACCCGCAGAAAATCGTCATCGAGGCCTTCATCAAGGCCTACAAGGATAACGGCATCCAGGAGAAATTCCCGCTCAACACCCACTCGGGCTATGCCTACGACGCCCTGACCCTGCTGCGGGCGGGCCTGGAAAAGGCCGGCAAGGCCGAGCCCGAGGCCCTGCGCGCGGCGCTGGAAAAGCTCGAACGCGTGGTCGGCGTCTCCGGCGTCTACACCATGTCCTCCCAGGACCATAACGGCCTGGGGCCGGACTCGATGATCATGCTCATCGTGGACAGCAATCGCTACAAGCTGGCTCCTTAGGGAGAAGCAGGAAAGAGCGAAGAAGATGAAGATGGCGGGGGGGCGGCGGGGGGGG
>JAEZEM010000295.1 GCA_023417745.1 Pseudomonadota bacterium | reverse complement strand
CCGATACAACCTCAAGATTTCCCACTACGGCCTGGGGCGCTTCTACCTGGCCGCCGCCGACGCCGCCTGGTTCAGCCTGGCCGTGGTCAAGGGCGTGCGCCTGGAAGCCGCCGGACTGTCCCGCGCCTTCGAGACCGTGGACGTCTGGGAAACGCGCATCCCGGCCCACGCTTCCGTGCCCGAGCCGTCCGTGACCCCGGACGCCGTCTGGCTGGAGGACGCGCCGGACACGGAAGAGACCGACCGGGTGCGGGCCACCTGGTTTACCGGCGACATCCCGACTGACGGGCGCATCGTGCGCGGCCGGCTGCAACTGGCCGGCGACGTCGCCGTCCGAGTCTAGGTCGTGTCCCTTAAAAAGTACGAGAATACTTCTTAATAAAAACAGTGGCTTCAGCTTGTTGACCGAAAAACGCCATAAGCGCTTTTCGTGGCCGCGACACGAGGATACGCCCATGACCAGTTCCCTCGTCTATTACCAGACCGGCTCCACGGTCGCCGCCGCCGCCCTTGATCCGGCCCAGACCGCCTTCTACCGCGACCTGCTCGTGCGCCACCGCTTCGGCGACGCCTTTGGCCACGTGCCGGCCGACGAGGACGCCCTGCTGTGGGTCGAAGGCGAGGTGTTCTACTCCACCTGCGGCGTGCCCGGCCCCCATGCGGCCCATTCCTTTAGCGTCAGTTCCAGTGACGGCAACAACGGCTGCTGGGCCCCGGACCCCCGAAACGCCGTGCCGGAATTTGTCGGGGTGCGTTTCGAAACGCCCATCCGGGTCACGGCCTTCCAGTTCGCGTCAGGCCTTTTCAGCAATTATTACTGCCCCTACGAGCACGGCCCCTGCGCCTGCCCCACGGATTTCCACTTCGAGGCCTCAAACGACGAGGTCGCCTGGACCACCCTCTACGCCGCGACCGACTACGGCGGCATGCGGGTGGCCACGGCCAGCCCCTTTTACGACGAACCAGCCGACTATTGGGACGACGGCGTATTCCTGTCCGAGCGCCTCGACCTTGAAAACGACCACTACTACCTGAGCTACCGGCTGGTGGTCTCGGCTTTCAAGCCCGCCAAGAACGGCAACTACAACATCTCCGAACTCGTCTTTTACGGCCGCACGGCCTGACGCCCGGCCCAGCCCAAGAAAGGACCAGCCATGGAACAGCAACAGGTATTCGCGCCGCCCCTGGTCGGGGCGGGACAAGCCGGCCCCGAGGGGGCGCTGACGGCGGCGGCCGGACCAGCCATCACTCCGGTCGGGTCGGCCGTACCGGCCGCGTTTGCCGGCCTGCGCTGGCGATTGCTGCCTGACCGGAGCCCGGCGAGGGGGCATGATGCCAAGTCTTGACGAGTTTCTTTTTGCTTTGGAGGCCCTGCCCGAAGAGACCCTTGCCGGCCAAAGCCTTGTCGTCGTCGATCTGGCCGCCGCCGCAACCGGAACCTGCGGCGTGGTCACAGCCAGCCACGGTCTGGCCCTGCCGCTCCCGGACGCCCTGGCCCATGGTTCCTGGAAGCCCGCCGCCGCCGCGCGCCTGCCCATGCCCGAAGCCCGGGCCAGTCAGGCCGGCTGGCGGCCGGGCGTCGGCGAAACCACGCTTCCCCCGGTCCAGGTCGCCGCCGTGGGGTCCATCCCGGCCCTGGCCGAGGCCGTGCTGGTCCCGCTTTTCGCCCTGGCCGGCGGCGGGGCCTCGGCCGCGCTTCCCCTGCCGCTGACCGTGCTGGGCCTGTCCGACCTCTCCCGCCGGGGCAGCGGCGCGCCGCGCCTGCCGGGGCTGATCGCCCGGGGCCAGTCCTGTTCCCTGGAAAGTCCGGCCCTGGCCGGGGTCGTGGACGCCGCCCGGGCGGTGGCCCTGCTCGGCATCGGCGACCCGGATCTGGCCGAGGCTGTGGCCGGCCTGCCATATGGCGACAATGACGCCGTCGCCGCCGCCCTCCTGGTCAGGACCGCCAGGACGCTGACCTATGTGGCCGACGCCGACGACGCCTGGCGCTGCGCTCCGGCCACCTTGGCCCTTGGCCGAGGCGACTGCGAGGACGGGGCCATCCTGCTCCACGGCCTGATGCTGGCCGCCGGGCTGCCGGCCGACCGCGTCGTCACGGTCTTTGGCCGGGTGGGGGCCAACCGCGACGGCCATGCCTGGGTGGCCTGGCGGCGGCATGGAGACGGCCGCTGGACCGCCCTGGACTGGACCCTCGGGCCGGCCCAAGGCCCCATGGCCGCCCTGCCGGCCATGGGCGACCCCAACGCCTACGCCTTGGTGGACTACGCCTTGACCAGCGGCGCGTTTTTCCCGGTGCGCCAGGAGGCGGCGGTCTTTTTCGCCCGGGCGGCCGGCGATGGCGTCACCTTGCCCCGGCCGATCTGTCGGGCCAAGGCGGCCCATGGCGCAGCCGGGGAGGCCGAAATGCCGATCGGCTGGGAGGCGGTTGGCCGCACCGGCGCGCGCGCCGCCCTGGCCCTGGCCGCGCCGGCCGTTGTCGGCCGGGCCGAATACGGACGCGCTGTCTTCGTCTGGCCGAGCCTTGTCGTTGCGGCCCTGGCCGGCGGGCTAGGCCGCCTGTCCCTGCCCGGCTGGCGGATAGCCGGCCTTGGCGGCGGCGGCGGCATGGCTGTCGCCGGGCTGCCGGAGTGGGCCGGCCTGGGGCAGGCTGTCCAGACCGCCCTGGTGTCGGGCGAGGGCCGATTGCCCTGCCCGGACTGCCGCGCCTGCGGCCTGGCCGGCGCGACCGGCTTTGCTACTTGCCGCTTGTGGCCGCCCCGTGGGGCCGGGATCGGTCTGTCCGGGCCGCTGGGCGTGAGCGCGGTGGCGCTGCCGGGCCTGCTCCCGGACGGCTGGGGCCGGCCGGAGAGTCTGGCCCTGGGAACCATGGCCCTGGGCGGTCCGGCCGCGGCCGGACAGGGACGCGGGGAACGCCTGGGCCTTGGCGGCCGGGGCAACGGGGAGGAATGGACATGACGGGTGAAGGACTTTCCCTGGAACTGGCCTCGGGCGCGACTACCGCCCTGCGCGGCCTGCCTGTGGCCTGCGCCTGCTTGCACGGCGGCCGGGTGGTGTTCAGCGACGGCGTGGCGCTTTTTCGCATCGGCGGCGACAGCGACGACGGCGCGGCCATCCTCATGCATCTGACCCTGGCGCCGGCTATTTCCCCCGGCCCGGCCCGGCTGGCCGGTCTGGCCGTGGACGGGGTGGTGGACGGCCGTCTGGAGATCACCGCCGCCAGCGAGGCCGGGGCGGAAGCCTGCGGCGAACTCGGCCCGGCCGGACGGGACGGGCTGCCGGGTCGGGCCGCCTGTCGGCTCGGCCGGAGCTACGGCCGCAGCTGGTCCATCAGCCTGCAAGCCAACGACGGCGCGGCCCTGGACATCGCCGCCCTGGAAGCCCGGTTTATCGATCTGGACCGGAGGCCGTGATGGACGACGACTTTACGCCCACCCCGCGCCTGCGCCTGGCTGTCGGCGGCGACGACTCGGCCTGGCTGCGGCGTGCGGGGCTTCGGGAACTCGACATCATGCAGCGGGAAAACGTCTTTGATCTGGCCGTCTACGAACGGCGCTCGCGCCTGGCCACCGGCGAAACAGTCCTGTGCCGCCGGGTGGGCGGCCAGGAGTATGTAACGCTGGGGCCAAGCCGCCCCCGGGAAACGGAAAACGAAGCACGGACCGCGCCAGCGCCCCAGCGGCGACGGGGCGGCGACTTCTACGCCATCCCGGACTGCCTGGCCCGCTACGAGGGACTGGCCGACCTCCAAAACGCCGTGCCCCACGGGGCGCTTGCCGGCTGGACCCTGGGCCTGGGCGCGGCCGTCACCGTCATTCCGTCCGCCGAGGCCGGGCTGCCGGCCTACGCCGGACTGCCCCAAGCCGGCATTGCCCGCGACGTCGGCGTCTTTCGCCTGCCCGGCGGGGCGGCTTCGGGCCTGCTCTACGGCCGGGGGCACATCCCGGACGATGAACCCTTTTCCGTGAGCTGCCTGGTGCGCCTGACCGCTCCCCTGGAATACGACTACGATTTCGACGCCCGGAGCGTGCTGAACCCGGTGCGGACCTATCTGTTGCGAAGCGAAAATGGGCGGAGCTTTCTCAAGGACTGCCCGGGCGACCTGTCGCCGCTGATCGGCTTTTGCTCGCCCCATCGCCATCCCGACTGGGAAGAGGACGCCGTCTATCCCTGGTCGCCCTGGAGCGATGATTTCGCCGCCACGCCCGACCGCATCGCCGGCGCGCGCCGGGCGACCGCCCCGTGTCCCGAGGCCCCGCGCCTGCTTGGCCAAGGCTACCAGGACGGCCGGGGCAATCCCTACCCCTACCCCGACGGTTTCGAGATGGGTTTGCAAGCGGCCGGGGTGTTCGTCACCGGCGGCAACCGACTGCTGGCCGCCCGGCTGTCGCGCTTCGAAAACCAGTTCGGCGCGGTCCCGGCCGTGTCCGATCCCCTGGAGATCGGGGTCTGGCACCATGTCGTCATGGCCCATGAAACCGACGAAACCGTGCGGCTTTACGTGGTGCGCGAGGACCAAGCCGAGGGAACGGCCTACGGCGGGAACATGCCCCTGTGCGCCCTGGATGCGGCGTGCACCTACCAGGCCAGCGGGGTCAACGCCTGGACGCTGCGCAGCGGCGACGGCGGCGAGGTCATCGCCGCCTACCGCATGAACCCGGCCATGGACGTGGCCCTGCCGCGCTTTTTCCACTACGCCCTGTCGCCCGGCCAGGCCTGGCTGCTGTCCCTGGAAGCCTTGTCGGGCCTCTTTGTGGCCGACGACCACGAAACGGCCCAGGCCGTGGCCCAAGGCTTTACCCCCGTCACCATCGTCAAGGAGGAGGCATGAGCGAACAAAATGACGCGGCCGGCATTGTGCGCAACAAGTTCGAGACGGCCCAGAACTACGCCAACGACGCCTGGCATTCGGCCACGAGCTTTTTAGCCCGCCTGGGCGGTCTGGCCCGGGTGGCCTATCCCAAGGACCACCTGCCCGAGCTGCCGGCCGCCCCGGCCTATTCGAGCGTGCCCCAGCCGCCGGCGCTCCCGGCCGTGGCCCTGGACACCGTGGCCGCTCCGGCCCTGCCAAGGCTCACGGACCTCAACCTCGACGGCATCGAGATCCCGGTCTTCCGGACCGTCGCGCCGGACATCGTCCTGCCCGCCGCCCCGGCCATGGAACTGCCCCGGCCGCCGGGCGACGCGCCGAACCTGCCCGACGTCGAACTGCCGGCCGAACCGGCCATCGTCCTGCCCGCGCCGCCGGTCTTTGCGCCCCTAGTCATCCCCGAGTTGACCACGGCTGTCACCCCGACCTTCGAGGGACAGCGCCCGCCCCTGCCCGACATGCCCGCCCCGGGCAACCTTTATGTGGTTCCGGGCGAGGAGCGTTACGATTCCTCCCTGCGCCGGGCCCTGACCGAGCGCCTGGAAGCCGAGGTGCGCGCCGGCGGGGCCGGCTACGGCCGGGAGCTTGAAGAGGGCCTGTGGGAGCGCGCCAAGCGCCGGGTGGACGACGCCCTGGCCCGAACATTGCGAGACGTGTCCGACGACTTCGCCGCCCGGGGCGCGACCGGCCTTGGCGGCCCCATGGCCGCTCTGCTGCGGGCCGCCCGGGCCGACGCGGCCGAGGGGCTCGCCGGCCACAGCCTCGACCTTCTGGCCCGGCAAGCCGAAATGGCCGCCCAGAACAGTCGGGCCGCCGTGGATCAGGCCCTGGCCCTGGAAGCCCAGGACATCGACCTGGTCAACCAGCGCGCCGCCCGGTCCCATGAAGCGGCCCGGGAGCTGGCCCGGTTCGGCTACGAGGCGCTTGCCGCCGAAGTGGCCGTGCACAATGCCCAGCTGGCCCGCTATCAGGCCGACGCCGCCGTGTTCGAGGCCCGCATCCGGGCCGGGCTGTCGGAGCTGGAGGCCTACAAGGCCCGGGTCGAGGGAGCGCGACTGGCCGGCGAAGCCCAGAAACAGGCGGCCGACCTGTACCTGGCCGAACTGTCCGGGGTCACAGCCATGATCGGCCTGTACAAGGCCCGCATGGACGGCGCGGCGGCCAAGGCGGCCCTTGGGCGCGACCGGCTTTCCGCCTACGAGGCCCAGGTGACGGGCTATGTGGCGGCGGTCAACGCCAACACGGCCCGCTTCAACGCCCACGCCGCCGCCCTGGCCGGCGAGGAGGCCAAGGCGCGCGTCTACGCCGAGCAGGTCCGGGCCTACGGCGGCGAGGTGGGGGCGGCCAAGACGGCGGCCGAGACCAGGCTGGCCGTGGCCGCCCGGGAAAACGACACTCGGCTTGAGGCTTACAAGGCCGACGTGGCCCGGTTCGAGGCCGAGTTGCGCCAGGCCCAGGCCAAGGCCGACACGCTGCTCAAGGAAAAAGAACTAGCCCTTGGCCTCTACGACGCCGTGCTCAAGGCCGACGGGGCCCAAAACGAACTGCGCTCCCGCGACCACGCCGGCCAGGTGGACGCCTTTCTCAAGGCGGCCGAGGCGTCGATCAAGGAAGCCGATATGCTGCTGCAAAATTCCTTGGGCGAGCTGCGCCTGGAATCGGAAAAAATCCGCTCCGGCGCGCAAATCTCGGCCCAGATGGCGGCCAGCGCCTTAAACGCCGTCAGCGCCACGGCGCAAATCGGCTTCAGCGAGTCCGTGGGCGAGCGCACCACCACCACGACCTCCGAATCCACCCAACGTTCGGTCAGCGAATCCACCTCCCGCTCCAACGGCTCCCGCGAGAGCTTCAACCACAACTACAACTACCGGGTTTAACGCTGAAAACCGTCGCCGGCCCGGCCCAGACCGCGCTCCTGTCAAGGAGCGCGGTCTTCCCTGGCGGCCCCGACGCAACACAGGAGGCATCCATGGCCGATCTCATCTACGCAAGCTTCAAGCACGGGCTGGGCAGGGGGCATTTCGACCTGGCCGCCGACACGCTGCGCTGCGCCCTGCTCACCAGCGCCTATGTCCCTTCGGTCGGGCACGCGGCCCTGGCCGACGTGGCGGCCAGCGAAGCCTCGGGCACGGGCTACGCGGCCGGCGGCCAGACCCTTTCCGGCGTGGCCTGGACCCTGGCCGGCACGAGCGTCGCCCTGACCGCTGCCGATCCGAGCTGGGCCGAGGCCACCATCACGGCCCGCTACGCGCTGATCTACGTCGCCAAAACCGTGGCCGGCCGGACCAACCCCCTGGTCTGCCTGCTCGACTTCGGCGCGGACCGAGGGGTGATCGGCGGCGCCTTTAGCGTGCGCTTCGACGCCACGGGCGTCCTGGCCCTGGAGTAGGCCGTGAACGGACCATGGAGCAACGCTGCGGCCGCCTGGACCGCCGTGGCGGCGGCCTGGGGGAACATCGGCGGCCAGGCGG
>JAEZEM010000292.1 GCA_023417745.1 Pseudomonadota bacterium | reverse complement strand
ACTTCGGCCTGCCCAATAGCGAAATGGTGGAAGTGGCCGAAAAAAGCATGCTCTGGCTCAAGGTCATCGTCGAAGGCCGCCAGTGCCACGCCTCCACCCAAGCCGAAGGTGTCAACACCTTAGCCGCCGCATCGCTTTTCATCCTCAAGATCCCCAAGCTCTACGACAAGTTCGGCGACAAGGACCCGCTGTTCCATCCGGCCAACTCCACCTTCGAGCCGACCAAGAAAGAAGCCAACGTCGAAAACATCAACACCATCCCCGGCCGCGACGTCTTCTACGTCGACTGCCGCGTGCTGCCCCACTACAACCTCGACGACGTCCTGGCCGCCATCGCCGGGTACGGCAAAGAAGTCGAGGAAGCCTGCGGCGTCACGGTCAGCTACGAGATCGTGCAAAAGGAACAAGCCGCGCCGGCCACCGACGTCTCGGCCACCATCGTCGCCCGGGTCATGGACGGCATCCGCAAAGTCTACGGAGCCGACCCCAAACCCATGGGCATCGGCGGCGGCACCGTGGCCGCCTACCTGCGCCGCCGGGGCTACCCGGCCGTGGTCTGGGCCACCCTGGAACACAACGCCCACCAGCCCAACGAACGCTCCAGCATCGCCAAAACCATCGGCGACGCTAAAGTGATGGCGCGGGTGTTGTATAGTTAAGAGGGATACGAGGAAGATGCCTCCGGCGGCCAGGAGAGGCTCTGCCTCTCCTGGACCTCTCCGCCGGGGGCCTGAGGCCCCCGGACCCCCCACATGGAAGACAGGGGCGCGATTTGACTTAGGTCATGTCGCGCCTTTTTTTTCGTGGCAGGATTGCGGCCGGAGGAAGCCCCCATGCCCCACACGCCCGATCTCGATCTGCCCATGGACGTGGCCGACGTCCTGGCCGCCATGCGCCAGCTCGGCAGCTATCTCGACGTCGCCCCGGACCAAGCCCTGGATCTCTACCGCCTGGCCTACGCCCACGCCGTCGCCCGACTGGCCCAGGACATCCCCGTGGCCGCCATCATGACCCCGGACGTAACCACGGCCGCGCCCGGCGACACGGCCCGCGACGCCACCCTGGCCATGGCCCGGGCCGGCGTGTCCGGGCTGCCCGTGGTCGACGGCGGCGCGGTGGTCGGCGTGTTGTCCATAAAAGACGTGCTGCGCCTGCTCGGACTGCCGCTCCAGTCCGGCCCGGCCGCCCTGGCCGCTCGGCTCCTCGACCCTGAAACCTGTCTCCACGAAATCGATCAGGCCGCCCTGGGCCGCACCCCCGTAGCCCGGCTCATGACCAGCCCGGCCGTCACCGTCACGCCGGACACCCCCCGCTCCGAGGCCGCCCGGCTCATGGCTGCAAGGCGCATCAACCGCCTGCCGGTGGTGGATAAGGGCGTGCTTTACGGCATCGTCAGCCGGGCCGATGTGGTGCGCTCCTGCCGGGGACTGGAGTGTCCGCTGTGAGCCTGCTGCAAAAAATGCGCGGCGCGGGCGTTTCCCCACCCCGGGTGGGCGCGCCCGAAATCCTCTGGTCGTTTCTGGGAGCCCTGGGCGGCATCGCCGCCGTGGCCTGGCTCCACGAGCGCGTCGCCGATCCGGCCGGGCTGTCGCTGCTTATCGGCTCGTTTGGGGCCTCGGCCGTGCTCCTCTACGGCGCGCCGGCCAGCCCTCTGGCCCAGCCGCGAAATCTCATCGGCGGCCACGTGCTCTCAGCCCTGGTCGGGGTCACGGTCCGGCTGGCCATCGCCTCGCCGGACTGGCTGGCCTGCGCCGTGGCCGTGGCTGCGGCCATCGCGCTCATGCACGCCACCGGCACGCTGCACCCCCCGGGCGGGGCCACGGCCCTTATTGCCGTCACCGGCGGTCCCAAACTCCTGGCCCTGGGCTACCTCTATGCGCTCATCCCGGTGCTCTCCGGGGCGCTGGTCATGCTGGCCGTGGCCCTGGTCGCGGTCAACGCCGCCCCATCACGGCGCTATCCCCTGTATTGGTGGTAAAGCCCCACGCGCCAAACAAGACGTCCCGCCCGGAAACCGATCCGGGCGGGACGTCGTTGTTTGGCCGGAGGCGGCTCACACCAGCCGTCCAAATAAGAACTAACTGGCCGAAAGATCGAGTTCCAGGCGCAGATTGTCCCGGACAACGGTGTAACGGTCGTCGGACACCCGCTCGGTGACCAGGAACCCGGCCCGCTCATACAATCGGCGCGAGGCGGGCAACCCGTCCACGGTCCACAGGAATACCTTCAAAAAGCCCCGCTGCCTGCACCAGGACAAGGCTTCGGCCAATAGCGCCTTGCCGGCTCCGCAGCCGTGACAGTCCGGGTCCACGATGAAAAACCGCAGTTGCGCCCCTTCGGGCAAACGCCGACGCCCGTAAATGGCGATCATGCCGATCACCCGCCCGTCCTTGCGGGCCGAGAGCAGCAGATCGTCGCCCTCGTCGTAGCCCTCGACGAATTCCCCGAACTCTCGGGCGACCAGCGACTCAAAGGGCGCGCCCGATCCCCAGATCTCGGCGTAATAGCGGCCGTGCAACTCGGCCGCCCGGCCAAGAAGCCCGGGCTCGTAGCCCCGACGGATCTCGAGTCCTCCTACCGGCGACCGGCTTCCAGGCGTCCCGGAGCTGCCAGCGGCGCTTGGCATCACGCTCCTCCTGCGTAAGGTTTGGCCTCGGCCCACAGATGCTCAAAAGCCAGGCGCAGCATGGCGGCCACGCCCTGGTTGCGGATGACCACCGCCGTGAAGCTCGGCTGCCCTCCGGCCGGGTCCTGCATGGACAACAGCGTGGTCTCGTCGTCGAAACACTGCATTTTGAGCGGCAACGCCGCCGCCACCCGCAGCTCAAACCCCTTGGCGCAGAGCCCGGGCCACAGCCTGGACAGCTCCGTATCCTCGGCCACACTGCCGTCGCAAAGCGCCCGGTAAACCAGGCCGCGACCCAGCGGCGCTTCCATGAAGGCACGGTTTTGTTCGCTGGAAAGAATCATTGGGCGGGTGATGGAAGACAGCACCTGCTTCTTGGCCGCCCGGGCCAGGGCCAGAGCGCGTTGAGCAATGCGCGTGGGGCCGCTTAGGACCTCGGCATAGGCCAAGGGGTCGCTGCGGCCGCGCCCGCCGGCAAAAAGCGGCGTCAGGGCCTCGGTCAGGCGCGCCGCCGCCGCCTCGGCCTCCTGCTTCTGGCGCGCCAGGGCCGCCGCCCGCTCCCCGGCCAAGAGCTCCATGGCCACGGCCGGAGCCACGGCGGCATAGGTGCGCGGCGAGCCGTCCCGGCTCTGGCACAGCCCCTTGGCCGCCAGCCCGGCCAACACGTCGTAGACCCGCTGGCGCGGAATCGCCCCCCGCGCCGCCGCCTCGGCCGGCGTCAGCTCGGCCTGGCCGATAAGCGCCAGATAAGCCGCCGCCTCGTAGCTGGTCAGACCGAGAGCGGCAAGTTCCTGAGCTTCGATCATATGTCACCACCTCCAAGTGGTGACATGACGACTAGCACCACCGCACAGTGGTGTCAAATCCCCGCACCTTGCCAGACCGGCCGGCCGGGCGTAGAGCGGCCAAGGCCCGGTACGCTCAGAGACCTGTCTCGACACCCGGACTGTTGTGTCGGCCGCCTCGCCCTGCCCGTCCCTTGCGCTGCCCCGCGCCGGCCGGACCGGACCTCCGGCCCTTGCCCGGGTTCGATGCGCCTTGCGCGCTCTTCCCGCCGCCCGTGTGTTTCAACGCCGTCGCCAGTCACGTCGCGACAGCCGCAAGGACGCCTCATGGATTTCACTTCCCCGGCCCAGCTCGTGGGCTACCTCGCCTTTGTGCTGGGCGTCATCGCTTTCATCCAGCGCATCGACTGGAAGCTCAAAACGCTCATTGCCGTGGAATGCCTGGCCTACACCGTGCATTTCGCCATGCTCGGCAACAACGCGGCCTCATTTTCCGCCGCGCTGTCCGCCGTGCGCATGTTCGTTTCGCTAAGGACCCGCTCGCCCTGGCTGGCCGGCTTCTTCCTGGCCGCCAACATCCTCGTCGGCATCTACCTGGCCCATGGCTGGACAGCCGTCTTCGCCATCGCCGCCGGCTGCTCCGGCACCTGGGCGGCGTTTTTCCTCTCGGGCCTGAAACTGCGCGGTCTGCTTTTCGTCGCCACGCTGTGCTGGCTGTCCAACAACATCGCCACCGGCTCCATCGGCGGCACGCTGCTCGAAACCATCATCGCCCTGGTCAACGGCAACACCATGTGGCGGCTGTGGCGGGCGGAGAAGATGAAAAAGAAAGAGGAAGAGTGCCTCCGGCGGCCGGGGGCCTGAGGCCCCCGGACCCCCCAAAAGGATAAAGGGGGGAACGCGGGAGTGCGGCGAGAAAGTGGGAAGGCGGAGAAAAAAGAGCCGACTGGCGTCAGCTAGACGAGCGGGTCCATGGGCAGGACGAAGAAGAAATTGTTGCCCAGGGCCGTGGCCTCGTAGCCTTCCACGCCGCCGTGCAGCCGCACCACCTCGCGGATGAAATACAGGCCATGGCCGGTGCCGTACTCGCCCGAGGCGTTCTCGCCCCGCACGCCCTCCTCGAACAGATGGGCGGCGGTTTCCG
The DNA here is from genome assembly GCA_023417745.1 of Pseudomonadota bacterium. Lineage (GTDB taxonomy): Bacteria > Desulfobacterota > Desulfovibrionia > Desulfovibrionales > Desulfovibrionaceae > Solidesulfovibrio. The sequence continues at coordinate 1,053 of JAEZEM010000292.1, read as the reverse complement.
GCGGAATGGCCGGACCGGAAGTGAAGACGTTGAGCTTGATGCCGTCCTTGCCCGGGCCGAAGAAATTCTCCTTGCGCTCCCAGCCAAAGGAAATAAAGCGCCGCCGCTGGCCCGTGGACGGGTCCGTCACCTCGCGGGTGTACTTGACCGCGTTGGAAAAAAGATTGGCGTAGACTTGGCTGACCAGCCCGATATCCACCACCACCTCGATTTCCTGGTCCGGCACGCCGCCAAGGGACGTGTCGATCTCGATGCCGCGCTCCTCGAAACGCGGCCGGTAACGCTCAAGCTGCAAGTCGATGACCTGCTTCTTGAAGTTGCAGGCCCGCTTTTCCAGCACATAGCGGCCTTCCTCGAAATGCGAACGCCGCAGCAGCGTCTCCAGAAACAGGCTCGTCTGCTCGTAATGGGTGAGTATCTGGCGATACTGGTCCATGAGCCCTTCGTGGATGTAGCCCAGATCGCGCAGCAGTTTTTCCTGGGTGGCCGGCAAATCTTCTTCCAGGGCGGCGGCGGCGGCCGGCTCGGCCTCGCCCTCGAAGAACTGCTTGAGCTTCCATTCGAAGAACTTCAGCAGATCAATCTTGGAACGCAGCCGCTTGTAATAGAGCTTGAAATAGATGTTGGGGACAATGACGTTGTGGCCGATGTCCTTGACCAGGCTGCGGATGAACTGGAGATGTTCCTTGTTCTTGGTGGCCAGGATGCGGTTGTGCAGCTGGTAGCCGAAACGGTTGGCGTAGCGCTCGAAAAACAGCCGATCATGCTCGGAAAGCCGGCTGACCGGATAAATTTCCAACATGCCGAAGACGTCTTCGCGCGGGGTGAAGGGCAGCTGGGAAATCAGCTCGTGGTTGCCCTTGATGGGAATGAAAAGCCGGTCGTCGCGGATGGTGGTCTTGCGGGCAAAGGGCAGATCGGCCAGCTCCCCGGCGTCGGCGTCGGCGCAGCTGTAAGCGCAGCGCCGGATCGCCCCGCTCTTGCTGTCCAGGACATAGAGATTGCACTCGATGTCGAAAAACATCTTGGGAATGAGCAGGCACACGGCATAGA
>JAEZEM010000180.1 GCA_023417745.1 Pseudomonadota bacterium | reverse complement strand
GCCGTGCAGCTCGCCCAGGCGACCGCCGCGCCCAAGACCGTTATCCCGGCCGCCGCGCCGGCCAAGACCGCCGCTCCGGCGACGCCAGCCCCGGCGGCTTCGTCGGCCAAGGCCGACCACGCTCCGGCCCGGCTGGCCGAAGCGCCGGTCAAGGCCGCGGCTGTCGATTCGGCAGCCCGCGCGGTCGCGACGGCTCCCGCTGCGCCGGTTGCGGCTTCCGGCGTCGGCTACGCCGTGGCCGACGGCGACACCCTGTGGTCCGTGGCCAAGCGCCTGGGCGTGTCCGCCGACGCCCTGGCCGCCGCCAATCCCGGCGTCGATCCCCGCCGCATGAGCATCGGCCAGCGCCTGGCCGTGCCGGCCGGGGTGGATGTCGCCCAGGTCACCAAGGCCCAGATCCGCCCGAACATTCCCGCTGCTTCGACCAAGGTTCACACCGTGGCCGACGGCGACAACTTCTGGTCCGTGGCCCGCCAGCACGGCGTCACCGTGGCCGCCCTCACCGAAGCCAACCCCGGCGTCGACCCCACCCGGCTGCGCATCGGCCAGCCGCTGGCCCTGCCGGCCGCCGCCCCCGCGGCCACGGCCGCCCGGCCGGTCGCCGGCAAGCAGCACGCCGCCCTGGACGGGGCCGGCTACGTTGTGGCCGACGGCGACAACTTCTGGTCTATTGCCAAGCGCCTGGGCGTGTCGGCCGACGACCTGACCCGCTTAAACGCCGGTCTTGATCCCCTGCGGCTGCAGCCCGGCCAGGTCCTGGCCGTGCCGGACAACGCCCGGGCCGAGGCCCTGGCCGCTCCGGCTCCGGCCGGCAACGCCCGGACCGTCAGCGACGCCGGGCTCTATCCCGTGGCCCCGGGCGACACCCTGTGGAGCCTGTCGCGCCGGTTCGGCGTCTCCCTGGAAGACATGCTGGCCGTCAACGGCGAGGTCGATCCGTCGCGGCTGCGCGTGGGCCAGCTGGTCACCGTGCCCGTGGAGGGCGGCCTGGCCAGCGCTGAAACGCTGCTGTTCCCGGTTTCGGCCGGCGACAGCCTGTGGAGCATCGCCCGGCGCTTTGACGTCAGCGTCGAAGCCTTGACTGCCGCCAATCCCGGCATTGATCCGTTGCGCCTGCGCGAAGGCCAGACTATCCGGGTGCCGTCGTCCCTGGCCGCCGTGGCCGCTTCCGGCGCGCCGGCCAAGCAGGCCCCGGCCAAGTCGGCGTCCGTTGCCGCGCCGGCCATCCTGCCGGACGAGGCCCAGGGCGGGATTGTCCCGACTGCGGGTCCGGCCACGGCTCCGACCGCCGGCCCGGCCCATGCCCCGGCCCGCCAGCACGTCATTTCCGAGGGCGACAACCTCTGGAAGCTCTCGCGCGCCTATGGCCTGAGCGTCCAGCGCATCCTGGCCGAGAACAGCGGCCTTGACCCCATGCGTCTGCGCGTGGGCACGGTGCTGCAGCTGCCCGTGGGCGTGGCTTCCATGGCCGCCCGCTAGGCGCGCGTCCTGCATTTGACCGGCGGCTTCAAGCCGGGTAGAGAGAGGATAAAAGGCCAGGAGACGGAGCGGCGATTATGGGCGGGAAGGTCTGGGATGTAATGGGAAACAAGGCAGGGTATACCCTGCTGATGGCCACCCTGGACAACATCCACGACGTCGCGCCGACGACCGCCTTCGAGCGAGGCGACGCCATCGCCCTCATCTACAACGGCCCGAGCCCGGCACGGGGCGGCTCGGCCCAGGCCTTCACTTCGGGCGTGGGGTCGCTGGCGGATAAAAAGACCTGATTCGCGTCAATTCGCGGCGGGGCGGCTTTTCGACCGAGCCTGCGTATTTTTCTAAGGTGTTCCCGGCGCGCCTGGGGCGGATCACGGGAGCGCCGCACAAGGCGACGTACCGAACACGCCGTGTCCGAGAGGCCGTCCGGGCCGATTGGATCGCGGCAGGGAGCAACACCATGAGCGCCATCACGTTTTCAAGCCTTCAGGGGGCGGAGATCGCCGGCGGCATCGTGTCCAAGACCCTCGACACCATGAACAACATGCCTTCGAGCACCATGTCCTCGTCGTTCGGGTCGTCCTCGGCCGGCGACGCCGCGCCTGTCGACAAGCAGACCTTTGGCGCGGCCGTGGTGGGCAAGACGCTGGATTACATGAATTCCGGCTCGATGGGGTCGCCTGCGTCCAGCGACATGAGCCAGACCTACCAGTTTTCCAAGGACGTGCTCGGGGCCTACGCCTCGGGCATCGGCAGCCTGGCCGACGCCAACGCCTGAGGCCGGCCGACGGGGCGTTTCGCTGCGGGCCGGTGAGCAGGGCGCGGGCCGGACGCGGCGGCCTTGCCTGGGGGACGGAGCATGGTGCGTCCACGTCCGGGACAGCGAGGCTTGCCCTGGACGCAGGCGGCCAGCCCTGCGGTCGAGGAACAGCGCCTGCCCCGGGATGGTTGCCCGGCAACAGCGGCACTTGGCGAACCAAAGGGCGAAAGCCCGGCGGGCTTTGTTTTTTGCGTTTTGAAATGTAGAATGTCATAGTAACGACAGGGGCTTGGCCCCTGTTTCTGCTTTTGGGAGCATCCGTGCGCAAACTGCTTCGCGTCGACATTACCGTGCCCGGCGGCGGCGAAACCGCCGAACTGCTGGAAGCCTGGCTGGCCGGCCGGGCCGCTCAGGGCTGGGAAGAGTCTGTCCTGGACGACGGCGAGACCGTCCGCTTTCGCGTCCACATGGAAGATGCTCCGCCGGCCAGGGCCTTTGCCGAGGAGGTCGCCGCCGACTGGCCGGACCTGCCCCGGGAGATTTCCACCCTGGAAGAAGAAGACTGGGGCGCGGCCTGGATGGCTTTTTTCACGCCCATCGAAGTCGGCGGCGTCTACGAGATTTTGCCGCCCTGGATGGCCGACCACGACACCGGCGGCAAAAAGCCCATCCTCATTGAACCCAAGATGGCTTTCGGCACCGGCCACCACCCGCCCACCGCCCTGTGCCTGGAAGCCTTTGCCCAGGCCCAGACCTCGGGCTGGCTGACGCCGGCCATGCGTTTTCTCGACCTCGGCACCGGTTCGGGCATCCTCGGCATCGGGCTTTGCCGTCTGGGCCTGACTGGAGTCGGCCTGGACATCGACCCCCAGGCCGTGTGGTGCGCCGCCGACAACCTGCGCTTAAACGGCGTGGAAGGGGCCATGTCCCTGGCTGTCGGCGGGGTGGGGAGCCTTGTCCCGGACAGCCGTTTCGAGGTCGTGGCCGCCAACATCCTGGCCGCGCCGCTCATGGCCATGGCCAGACTCCTGACGCGCCACGTGGCCGAGGGCGGGATGCTCGTTCTGTCCGGCATCCTCGAAACCCAGGCCGACGACGTGGCCGCCGCCTACCAGGCAACCGGCCTGGGGCAGCCCGTGCGCCGGGTGTCCGGGGAATGGGCCTCGCTTTCCTGGCGATGATTTACATTCCCCCAAAAGGGGATTATGGGGACGCTTTCCGCGTTTGAATCATCCACCTCAAACCGTCTTCAAGGCACAAGCCATGCACCTGAAAAAACGTGTTCTCGTCACCGGCGGCGCCGGCTTTCTCGGTTCGCACCTGTGCGAACGCCTGCTCGCCCAGGGTTGCGACGTCATCTGCCTGGACAACTATTTCACCGGCTCCAAGCAAAACGTCGCGCATCTCCTCGACAATCCGAACTTCGAGCTGATGCGCCACGACGTCACCTTCCCCCTCTACGTGGAAGTCGACGAGATCTACAACTTGGCCTGTCCGGCCTCGCCCATCCACTACCAGCACGACCCGGTGGCCACCACCAAGACCAGCGTGCATGGCGCCATCAACATGCTTGGCCTGGCCAAGCGCCTGCGGGCCAAGATCATGCAGGCCTCGACCTCCGAGGTCTACGGCGATCCGTCGGTGCATCCCCAGCCCGAGTCCTATTGGGGCAACGTCAACCCCATCGGCTTCCGCTCCTGCTACGACGAAGGCAAGCGCTGCGCCGAAACCCTCTTTTTCGACTACCGCCGCCAGCACAACCTGCGCATCAAGGTCGCCCGCATCTTCAATACCTATGGGCCCAGGATGCACCCCAACGACGGCCGCGTGGTCTCCAACTTCATCATCCAGGCCCTGCGCGGCGAGCCGCTGACCGTCTACGGCCAGGGCCAGCAGACCCGGTCGTTTTGCTACGTCGACGACCTGGTCGAAGCGTTCCTGCGCCTCATGGACACCCCCGACGACTTCACCGGCCCGGTCAACACCGGCAACCCGGGCGAATTCACCATCCTGGAACTGGCCAAGCTGGTCATCGAATACACCGGCTCCAAGTCGGTCATCGACTACCGGCCCCTGCCCCAGGACGATCCCAAACAGCGCCGCCCGGACATCACCCTGGCCAAGGCCAAGCTCGGTTGGGAACCCAAGGTGGCCCTGGCCGAGGGCCTCAAAAAGACCATCGAATACTTCGATGCCTTCCTGCGCCAGGCCTAAGCGAGCGAAACGGAATCCCGGATGACGTATGACGCCGACAGCCGCCCCGCCTCCCGGCGGGGCGGCAAGATTTCCCTTGTGGTCCCGGTCTACAACGAAGGCCCGGGGCTTTATGCCCTGCGCGACAGCATTGCGGCCGTCATGGACGCCACGGCCTACGACTGGGAGTGCATCCTGGTCGACGACGGCAGCCGCGACCGTTCCTGGGCTGTGATCGAGGAACTGTCCGCCGCTGATGGCCGCTTCAAGGGCCTCATGTTCTCGCGCAACTTCGGCAAGGAGATGGCCCTGACCGCCGGCGTGGAGCACGCCATCGGCTCCGACGCCGTCATCTGCCTCGACGCCGACCTCCAGCATCCGCCCGAGATCATTCCGGAGCTTTTGGCCAAGTGGGAGCAGGGCTACGACATCGTGGCCACCATCCGCGAAAAGGTCGCCGACTACTCCCTGGTCAAGCGGATGGGGTCCAAGACCTTTTACTGGTTCATGCGCCGGTTCACCGACCTCGACCTGCCGCCCAATTCCACCGATTTCCGGCTGCTTGACCGCAAGGTGGTGGAGACGCTGTCGAAGTTCACCGAAGGCTCGCGCATGTTCCGGGGCCTGATCGACTGGATGGGCTACAAAAAG
>JAEZEM010000182.1 GCA_023417745.1 Pseudomonadota bacterium | reverse complement strand
CCGGTGCGGGCCATGATCCGGGCCACGCGGGCCATTGCCTCGGGCCGGGGCTTTGCCGGCCTGGACCTCAAGCAGTCCGACGAACTGGGCGAGCTCGGCCGGGCCATCGACACCATGGGCCGGGAGGTTTTCGCCAAGCAGTACGAGCTGGTGCGCCAGAAAAACCGCTACCAGGACCTCTTTGAGCACGTGCCCTGCACCATCACCGTCCAGGACAAGAACCTGCGGCTTTTGAGCTACAATCAGGCCTTTGCCGACGAATTCCACGCCCGGCCCGGGGAGTACTGCTACAAGGTCTACAAGGGCCGCGACGAACCCTGCGTCCACTGCCCGGTCATCCGCACCTTCGAGGACGGCCTGCCCCACGTCACCGAAGAGATCACCCTGGACCGCGACGGCTGCCGGCGTACCTTCTTCGTCAGCACCTCGCCCATGACCGACGAATCCGGGGCCATCGCCTCGGTCATGGAGATCAGCCTGGACATTTCCGAGAGCAAATTCCTGGAAGAGGAGCTGGAGCGCTCCCGCAAGAAATACCAGGCCATCTTCAGCTGCATCCCCTCGGCCCTTTTCGTGCTGTCCCCCGAGGACCTGACCATCCTCGAATGCAACGCCCGGCCCGAGACCCTCTACGGCTACGAGCCGGCGGAACTCCTTGGCCGGCCCTTCCTCTCGCTTTTCGACGAACCCGACGTCGCGCCCTTCGAGACGGCCATACGGGCGCAGCGCCATATCGACCGGGTGCGCCACCGCCGCAAGGACGGCACGGGTTTTTACGCCGCCGTGCGCACCTCCTCGGCCGCCTATCCCGGGGCTCAGGTCTACCTGGCTTCGGTCACCGACATCACCAGCCGCCTGGAGACCGAGCAGCAGCTCATCCAGGCCAGCAAGATGGCGACCCTGGGCGAGATGTCCACCAGCGTGGCCCACGAACTCAACCAGCCCATGACCGTCATCCAGACCATCGCCGACCTGCTCGTGCGCCGGGTGCGCCGGGGCCAGTGCGTGGACCAGGACACGCTGACCGAAATGGCCGAGGGCATTGGCCGCCACATCGCCCGGGCCACCGGCATCATCAACCATATGCGGGAATTTGGCCGCAAATCCGACCGCAACGTCGCCGCCGTGTCCCTGGGCACGGTCATCCGGCGCACCTTTGAGCTCTTTTCCCAGCAGCTCAAGGTCCGCAACATCGAGGTGACCTTCGATCTGCCGGAGGGCCTGCCCGACGTGTCCGCCCAGGCCAACCCCCTAGAGCAGGTGTTCATGAACCTGCTTCTTAACGCCCGGGACGCCGTGGACGAACGCTACGGCCAGCAGTCCGTGCCCGGGGTCAAGCGCATCGCCATCGCCGCCGGCCGGGAAACCGTGGACGGCAAGCAATTCGTGACCGCAAGCGTGGCCGACAACGGCCCGGGCATCGCCCCGGAGGTGGTTGGGCGCATCTTCGAGCCGTTTTTCACCACCAAGGAAGTGGGCAAGGGAACAGGGCTTGGGCTGTCCATCAGCTACGGAATCGTCAAGGATTACGGGGGCGACATCGTGGCCGACGCCGCGCCGGAGGGCGGCGCGCGCTTCACCATCCGGCTGCCGGTCTGGCCCGAGGCCGGGCAGTCCCCCCAGGGCGAGGCATTCCCTCCCCGCGCCTGACGTTTTTTCTTGCCTGCCCCGGCCCATCCGTTTCATAACGGAGGCCGACACCAACGCAGCCGGAGGCCCCCATGGCCCATACCATCCAGATCGTGGACGACGATCCGGATATTGTCGCCTATCTCGAAGACGTCTTCACCGATGAAGGCTATCGCACGGTCTCCGCCCGAAACGGCAAGCAGGCCCTGGCCGCCATCGAGTCCGGGCGTCCCGACGCCATCACCCTGGACCTGGAGATGCCGGACATGACCGGCCCCAAGTTCAACCGTGCCCTGGAAAAATCCGGCCGCGACATCCCCATCGTGGTCATCACCGGCCATCCCGGCCTCAAATACGTGATCCCCGGGGCCCGGGCCGTGTTCGACAAACCCATCGACCGGCTGGCCCTTTTGGCCGCGCTTCGTGACATTCTCGGACAGGACAACGGCTGAAAACTCCCGAGACAGGCCGTTTTTGGCGATTGGATAATTCACGGTTGGCAGAGGAAGCAATTCGCGTTACAAAACGCCAGGATGCGACGCAGCGCGCCCGGGTAAGCCATCACCCGGGCCAAGCCACAAGGAGACGGGCATGGCCAAGAAAATCATGGTGGTCGACGACGATCCGCAGATCATCTCGTACCTGACGACGCTTTTCGCCGACAACGGCTATGACGTGTGCAGCGCGTCCGACGGCGAAGTCGCGCTTTCGGTCCTCGAAAAAGAACACCCCGACTGCATCACCCTGGACTTGGAGATGCCCAACGAATGGGGGCCGCGCTTTTACCGCAAGTACAGCCAGAAAGAAGAGTTCAAAAACACGCCGGTCATCGTCATCAGCGGCCTCGACGGCCATGACCAGTCCATCCGCAAGGCCGTGGCCGCCATCCGCAAACCCTTCGAACCCGAAGCGGTGCTGACGGCCGTCAAAAAGGCCCTGGGCGAGTAGCCGCGCCGCTCTCTTGCCGGGCGTTTTTCGCTGCGGCAACAGCTGCCAAGCCGCCTGATTGCGGCAACTAGCGCCCAGAGTGTTCCCGGGCCGCAACAAAGCGCTCCAAGGCGGGACCCGGCGGTCCCGCCTTTTTCGGTCTGTCCCGGCCTGTTTGGGTCTGTTTAGCCTGCGCTGGTCGGTTCCGGTCGGCTCAAGAGGCCACGGAGTCACCCCCCAGGCAACGGACAACACTCTCGTTTCCCGCGCCCAGGTCCGACCCAAGCCCGGTCCAGCGCCAATAGGTCGGCGGAATCTCCATGTGCATGTCCGCCTCGATCTCGGGCATATGAAAGAGGAAATAGAGCGATGGACTCGGCGGCACGCTGAAAAGCCGCCCGGCCATCCGCCGACGGATAAGCCCCTCGGGCAAACCGTACTCCTGGGCCACAGCCAAAATCGCCTCCCCGATCATCCGCATCCCGTCGGCCGAAAACCGCACCGAATGCAGCCGTATCGCATTGGCCGGCCGGCCGTTGAGATACACTAACTCCTCGCCGACGCCCGCTCCGGGGGCATATTGCTCTGGACGAAACATGAAGAAACGCCTCGCGGTTGAAGTTGCGCCCTGTCGGGCGTTTCTCGTGCTTTATTGAAATTGAAATTCAATGTCAACATCGCCCATATCGAATCCCTCGGCCAGGACCAGCCGCCCACTCGCCGCGATTGACAATGAACCAGCCGCAGCATCTACTAAAAGGGGCGGCGCAATCGCTCCGCCGTCACCTCAAGCCCGGAGGCCCATCCATGACGCTGCCGCAAACCTATCTCTGCCTGGGCGCGGCCATCGTGGCCGAAGTCGTGGCCACGACCCTGCTCAAGACCACCGACAACTTCACCCGCCTGTGGCCGAGCCTGGCCGTGGTCGCCGGCTACGGCGTCTCGTTTTACCTGCTGACCTTCGCCCTGACCGTCCTGCCCACGGGCATTGCCTACGCCATCTGGTCCGGGGTGGGCATCATCCTCATCTCCGCCGCCGGCTGGCTGCTCCACGGCCAGCGCCTGGACGCGCCGGCCCTTATTGGCCTGGGCCTCATCATCGCCGGCGTGGTGGTGGTCAACGTCTTTTCCAAAAGTGTGACCCACTAACGACGCCTGGCGGCCTCAGCCTGCCTCTCGACCGCACAAACTGCCGGCGTCGCCCAGGCATTTGCAGCCACCGCCGGCCGCAGCCTCGCCGCCGCCCTCGGCCAGACCCTGCAAAATGCCGCAGTCGGCCACCGGCGTCACGCCGCAACACCGCACCCGCAGCCCGGCCAACTGCTCCCGCAAGGCGGCCAGCCGGGCGATGCGCTCGTCCACATGGCCGATATGGGCGTCGAGCAGCGCCGTCACCCCGGAACAATCCGCCCCGCCGCCGTCCTTGACCCCAAGCAAGGTGCGAATCTCGCCAAGGCTCATCTCCAAGGCCCGGCAATTACGAATGAACGCCAGCCGGGCCAGATGGCCGGCGTCATAAAGCCGGTAATTGCCCTCGCTGCGGCCCGGCGGCGGCAACAAACCCTCGCGCTCGTAATACCGCACCGTATCCGCTCCGCAGCCCGCCTTTTTAGCCAGTTCGCCTATGCGCATGATGATGATATCTCCGGTGGTGGAAGAAAAAGAAATGCCTCCGGCGGCCGGGAGGGGCTCAGCCCCTCCCGGACCCTCCCGAAAGGGGGGAATGGGGGGAGGCGGTGGTTTTTCAGGGGGCGTGAGAAAAACGCTTGACCCTGGAGTTGCTCCAAGGTGTCTCATGTCCGTGGATGAGGCAAGGAGGTTTTTTATGCCCCACGAACACCCCCATGGCCACGGCCATGACCACGAATCCTGCCGCTGCGAAGGCGCGCCGCATGATGCGAGCAACCATGCCCACGAACACGCCCCCACGCCGCTGTTTGGCCGCCTGGACCAGGCCGACATCTTCCCCTGCTGCTGCGGCGGAAGCTGCGGCGACAGCCCCGCCAAGCCCCAGGCCCCGGCTGATCTGCCGCCCGGCCAGAGCATTGACGTGTTTCGCATCGAGGCCATGGACTGCCCCACCGAGGAGCGCCTGATCCGCAAGGCCCTGGAACCCATGGCCGGCGTCAACGGCCTGGCCTTCAACCTGCTCGGCCGGGAACTGACCGTCAGCCATGATCTGCCCTCGGCCGCCGCCATCACCGCCGCCATAGCCGCCCTGGGCATGGAAGCCGTGCCCGTGGACAAGACCCGGCCGGCCGGCCCCGAGCCGACTCCGGCCTGGATGACGCCGAAGCTGGCCGTGTCCCTGGTCCTGGCCGTGGCCGCCGAACTCCTCGAATGGCGGGACGTGGCCTCGCCCTGGCTGCCGGCGGCCTGCGCTATCGCCGCCATTGCGCTCTCCGGCCTGCCGGTCTTCAAGAAAGGCTGGCTGGCCGTGCTGCGCCGCGACCTCAACATCAACGCGCTCATGAGCGTGGCCGCCGCCGGCGCGGTGCTGCTGGGCCAGTTTCCCGAAGCGGCCATGGTCATGGCCCTTTTCGCCATGGCCGAAAAGCTCGAAGCCGCCTCCCTCACCCGAGCCAAGAACGCCGTAGCCGCCCTGCTCGCCCTGGCCCCCCAGGAAGCCACGGTCATCAGCGACGACGGGTCCGAGGCCGTGGTCGCGGCCGCAGTCGTGCCGGTCGGGGCGCGGCTGCGCCTGCGCCCGGGCGAACGCGTGGCCCTGGACGGCATGGTCGAGGCCGGCCGGTCGGCTCTGGACCAGTCGGCCGTCACCGGCGAGTCCCTGCCCGTGGAAAAAGGCCCGGGCGACCAGCTCTTCGCCGGCACGGTCAATCAGGAAGGCGAGCTGACCTACCGCACAACTGCCCTGGCCGACGACTCCACCCTGGCCCGCATCACCCGGGCCGTGGTCGCCTCGCCCGGCAAGAAAGCCCGCGCCGAACGGTTCGTGGACCGCTTCGCCGCCGTCTACACCCCGGCCGTCTTCGCCGTGGCCCTGGCCGTGGCCGTGCTGCCGCCGCTGGTTGCCGGCGCGCCCTTCGCCGAATGGATCTACAAGGGGCTGGTCATCCTGGTCATCGCCTGCCCCTGCGCCCTGGTCATCTCCACCCCGGTGTCCATGGTCAGCGGCCTGGCCGCCGCCGCCCGGCGCGGCATCCTTGTGAAGGGCGGCCTGTTCCTCGAACAAGGCCAAGCGCTAACAACCATGGTCCTGGACAAGACCGGCACCCTGACCACCGGCAAACCCAGCGCCGCCGAAACCTTTGAGCTGGCCGGCGACGCCGCCGCCAACCGAGCCATCGCCGTAAGCCTGGCCGCCCGCTCGGACCATCCCGTGTCCAAGGCCCTGGCCCGGGCCGGACGCGACGACGGCGTGGCCGCCCTGGCCGTGG
>JAEZEM010000171.1 GCA_023417745.1 Pseudomonadota bacterium | reverse complement strand
AAGGGCCCCGAGGGCGACTTCGACGACTAATTGGTTTTTTGCAGCGGCCGGCCTGGGTGTGCTCCCGGCCGGCCGCCGTCGTTGGCCGCGTCCTTGGCCTCTAAAAAAATACAGGAGTATTTTCCGGGAAAAAGTGCTTTCAAGGGGTTGCCTTGAAGCATCAAGGACTTCTCGAGGACGCGCCAGGCGCGCCCAAGGAGCGCCGATGCCCCAGACGCTGACGCTCGCCTCGCCGGCCTTTGCCCACCTGGGTATGATTCCCGACCGCTACGCCGCCGCCGGGGCGGACCTGTCGCCGCCGCTGCTGTTTGCCGGCGTGCCGGCCGGCGCGGCCAGCCTGGCCCTGGTGTGCGACGATTCCGACGCTGTTTCCGGCGTGTTCGACCACTTCGTGCTCTACAATCTCTCGCCGGCCACCCCGGGCCTGCCCGAGGGCCTGCCGGCCGTGCCCCGCCACGCCGACGGCAGCCTGTCCGGGCTCAACGGCTGGGGGCGTCTTGGCTACGCCGGACCGCGGCCGCCGTCGGGCATCCACCGCTACGTGTTCACCCTCTACGCCCTGGACGCCGTCCTGGACCTGTCGCCCGGGGCCGCCAAGCGGGACGTCCTGCGCGCCGCCAAGGGCCACATCCTGGCCTCGGCCACGCTTATTGGCCGCTACGGCCGGGAGTGAGGCCCGAGTCCGATTTCACTGAAGCGAGCAGGCTCGGGCGCAGCGCTCGCGCACGTCGGTTTTGTCCAGCCCCAGGTGGGCGGCCACGCAGGCCTGGCACAGGCTCGGCGGCTGGGACAGGGCGACGCCTTCCTCGCCGGCCCGGGCCAGGACCATGGTAAAGACCGCCTCGGCCAGATCGGCCCGGGCCGGAGCGACGACCGCTCGAGGGGCCGGCGCGGTCGGGCCGGCCGAGGGCCGGTCCAGGGCGGAAAGGGCGAGGATGGCGACGACGGCCAGGCTCACGGCGACGATTTTCTTGACATTGGACATTGTTTTTTCCTCCATCCGTAACGCCCGGCCCGGCCTTTACGACGGGGGCGGGCTGTGCCATAGGCCGAACTGGGCTTCGGTCGGACCGTAGCCCGCCGCGCCGGTCGCGATCCAATCGCAATGTCCGAAGCGGTGCTTCGGCTTGGCCGAAGACGCGCGACGCCGGGAGGGGCGTTGTGGAATACTATCACCTGCGCACCTTCGTGGCCGTGGCCGAGGAGGAGCATCTGACCCGGGCGGCCGAGCGCTTGTGCGCCAGCCTGCCGGCGGTCAGCGCCCATATCCGGGGTCTGGAAGAGGAGCTCGGGGTGGCGCTTTTTTCGCGCACGCCCAAGGGCATGCGCCTGACGGCCGAGGGCCGGGCGCTTCTGGAAGAGGCCCGGGAAGCCCTGCGCGGCCTGGAAGCCGTGCGGCGGCGGGCCGGGGCCTTGCGCCAGGACGCGACGGGCGTGGTGCGGCTGGGGCTCAATAATGAAGCCGTGCGCCTGCATGTGCCGGAGATTTTGGCCGTCATGACCCGGCGGCATCCGGGGGTGGAGCTGCATCTGGTCAATTCCAGTTCGCCGCGCATCCTCGACAACGTGCGCCTGGGCCGGCTCGATGTCGGGTTCATCTACGACAACATCATCGAGGCCGGGCACGAGGTGGCGGTGACGCCCCTGGAAGAGGTGCCCATGGCCGTGGTGGGGCCGACCTCCTGGGCCGAGCGGGTGAGCCAGGCCGATTGGGGCGAACTGGCCGGCCTGCCCTGGGTGTGGTTTTCCGAGCGCTGTCCGTTTCAGTATCTGCTCGAATCCTCGTTTTCACGCCGAGGACTGCCCATCAACAAGGTGATGGTGGGCGACAACGACGCTACGCTGCGCACTCTGGTCGCGGCCGGCGTCGGACTGACCTTGCTGCGCCGTGACGACGCCCTTGAGGCGGCGGCGGCCGGCGAGGCCTGCGTGTGGCCATGGGAAGGCATGGCCTTGGGACTGGCCCTGGTCCACCGCCGGGAACGGGCGGCGGATCGGTGCATCGAAGCGGTGGCCGAAGCCGTGGCCGAGGTCTGGGGACTTTCGGCCCGGAAACGTTCGTGACACGCCCTTACAAAATACGAAGGTATTTTTTAAGAAAATCAACTGGTTTAGTTGATAGTCCACGAAACGCCCGAGGCGTTTTTCGTGGACGCGAGCGAGGCCCAAGGTTTTGAACAAGCGCGGGAGAACTGTTGCATGAGCGAGTCGGCGAAGCCTGACCGGGAACTTCCCTGGCGGGCCGCGTGCGGCGTTACGGTGTTGGTGTTGACCTTGTCCATGATGGCCCTTGCCCAGGCCAACTACCGGGAAGACGACCCGGGAGCCAACCAGGTGCTTTCGGGCAGCGCCTTCGGCTTTGCCGACCAGCCGGGCCGGCAGGTGCTGGTGCCGGTGGAACCGGGCCTGGCCCGGGGCATGAAGGGCTTTCGCAAGGCCGTGGCCGCTCCGGGACGGGTGGTCGATCTGGCCTATGCCGGCGCCCAGCGGGGCGAGTCGGCCCCCGAGGCCTCGGCCGGACGTTTCGCCGAAGTGTCGGGCGCGGTCTTCGCGGCCAGCCAGGCCTTTGGCCCGGGCGATCATGTGCTGGTGGCCACTGAGGAATTTCTGGCCGAACGGCAGGTCCTGGCCGTGACCCCGGCCGTCGGGGAGGCGCCTTGTTCCCCGGCCGTGCGGCGCGAGATGGCCGACCGGACCGGGCGCGACGTCACCTGGTGCCGGGAGATCGGCACGCTCTCCGACGGCGGCCGGCTGTCCCTGGCCCGGTTTGCGCCCCATGGCCGCGACGAGCTGGTGACCCTGGGCTGGACCATGCCCGGCGCGGCCACGGTCTACCTGGACCATGCCGGGACGGCCGAGGCCGGCGGCACCTGGCAGGCCGGCGACGGCGGCGAGTTTTCGCCCGAAGCCTACCGCCCGCTTTTCGCTTTTGCCGGCGCCTCCGGGCGGGAGCTGGCCGTGCGCTGGTCCGGCCCCGAGGGCGACGCCCTGGATCTCTACCGCCAGGACGGCGACACGCTGGCCCCCTTCGTGGCGGCGGCCTGGGCCAGGTCGGAGTAACCGCGAGGCGCGCGAACGTT
>JAEZEM010000522.1 GCA_023417745.1 Pseudomonadota bacterium | reverse complement strand
CCGTCCAAGCGCTCCCGGCCAAGCTGCCAAAACGGCCCCAGATTTTCGCGTCCCCGGTAGCCGCAGGGGAAGCAGTCGCCATGGCGGTCCACGTAAAAAAAGCTCACCCCGCCAAGACAGGGCCGGTCGGCCTTGGCCGCGCTCTCGTAGCGCCGAATCAGGGCGGCCACGGCCGAGCGGGGCGTGAAAATGCGCAAATCCCCCCGGTGGCGGACCACGGCGGCGTCGAGGGCGGCAAAAAGCGCCCGCTTTTCCCAATCGGCAAAGCTGACCCGCCGGTCGGCGGCCGTGGCGGCGTAGGCGGCCACGGCCCCCTTGGCCGCGTCGTCATCGCTCATGGGGTAGCAGCAGTTGGCCATGGTAAACC
Organism: Pseudomonadota bacterium; assembly: GCA_023417745.1. Classification (GTDB taxonomy): domain Bacteria; phylum Desulfobacterota; class Desulfovibrionia; order Desulfovibrionales; family Desulfovibrionaceae; genus Solidesulfovibrio. The sequence goes on along the minus strand of JAEZEM010000522.1, from coordinate 4,288 downwards.
CCAGGTCGGCGGCGACAGTGAAAAAGCGCGACAACCCCTGGCCAGCCTGTTCCTGAAACCCGGCCGCATCGTCTGCCTCCAGGGGCGTTTCACCGGTCATGAGGCGGGTCAGGGCCAGATTGGCGGTGGGATACAGGCCGTGGGCGTGAAACACGGGCAGCGCCCTGGCAATCCCTTCCAGCAGCCCAGGAAAGCCGCGATTGGCTTCGTGGACGCCGGCATCGGCGGAGTCGAGGCTTATCCAGAAATTGCGCACGGGCGTGGCGGCAAGCGTCGCGGCCAGCCGGGTCACGCGGTCCGTGAAATCCGGGGCGTCAGGGCGGGCGAACTGGTAGCCGTTGGTGCCGGTGCGCAGATACTCGATGCCGGCCCGGCCGGCGTAATCGAGCAGTTCGGGGAGCAGGTCGCCGGCCAGGAGCGGTTCGCCGCCGGTAAAGGACAGGGCCGAAACGCCCAGGGCGGCGCAGTGGTCGATGATGCGGCGGGCCGCGTCGCGGTCCAGGTCGCCGCGCGGCCCGCCGTTGCCGACGTTCATGCCGCACTGGAAGCACCTGGCGTTGCAACGGTCGGTGAGCTGCACCACCACCTGGCGCGGACGGCCCCGACGACGCAAAATTTTGAGAATCGGCATGGCGACGGACTACCGCCGGCCGGGCGCGGGGTTATGGCCACTGCGTGACAATGGCGCGTCGGATCGAGCCAGGCCGGCCCCTGACGCCAAATCGTAACGGCCCTGGGGCATGAAGCGGCCATGGACATTTCCGCCCCGCTCGGGCCGCGCATCATCGCCTGCTGCAACCACAAGGGCGGCGTGGGCAAGACCACCTGCACGGTCAATCTGGCCGTCGGGCTGTCCCGGTCCGGCTGGCGCGTCCTGGCCGTGGACGCCGATCCCCAGGCCCATCTGACCGCTTCCCTGGGGCTGGCCGCCGACCCGGAAGGCGGGCTGTCCGGCCTGCTGGACGGCCGGCTTGGCCTGGATGCCGCCCTGATCCGCGACAGCGACCTGGACGTGCTGCCCGCCTCGGCCGCCCTGGCCGGAACGGAAACGCGCCTGGCCTCGGCCGGCGCGCCGACCGATCTTCTGGCCAGCTATCTGGCTCCGGCGACCGGCCATGACGTGGTCCTCATCGACTGCCCGCCCCATCTCGGCCAATTGGCCAAGCAAGCGCTCCACGCCGCAACCGACATCCTCATTCCCATGACGCCGGATTTCCTGGCCATGCAGAGTTTGGCCTGGCTCATGGACACCCTGGCCGAGTTGGCCGCGTCGGGCAACGCCCCGGCCGTGGCCGGAGTCGTGCTCAACCGTTTTGCCGCCCAAAAGCGGCTGCACCGGGAAGTGAAAATCCTGGTGAAAGGCCATTTCCCCGGCATGGCCCTGACTACGGTCATTCGTGAAAACGTCGCCCTGGCCGAAGCGCCGAGCTTTGGTCAGGACATCTTCCGCTACGCCCCACGCAGCGCCGGCGCGGCCGATTTCGCGGCTCTGGCCGTCGAGACGGCCGCCCGGCTGCGCCTGACGCCCCCGGCCCCAGCCGGCGGCAACCCATAAGGAATCGATCATGGCCAACCGCTCCCGCCTGGGGCGCGATCCCTTGCAAGCCGCGCCCAAACCTTCCGCCGCCAAGCCCGCCGCCTCCCGCCCCAAACCGGCCGTCGCCAAGGGCGGCGCTGCGGCCGATACGGCCAAGAAAAAGTCTGCCCCCGTCGCCGCCAGCGCTGATCGTCCGTCCCCGGACAACCCGACGGCGCTTTGCCCCGAGGCCGATCCAGCCTTCGCCACCCCCGAACAGGCCCAGCCTTTGGCGGACATCGACAGCCAAACCAGGCCCTTGGCCCAGGTTGCGCAAGCCGCCGCCCTTGCCGAGGCCGCCATCCCCGCACAGCCTATCGCCATCGCCACGGACAGCTCGCCCGAGTCCGCTCCTGACGTGGCGGCCGGCCCTGCTCCCGAAGCAGACCAGCCCACCGTGCTGTCCAGCGCGCCAGGCCCGGACCAGCCGCTTGCCGTTGCCGACAGGCCAACGGCTGCGTCGGTCCAGGCTCAAGAATCCGCCGTCCTAGCCAAGTCGGCTTCCGCGCCGGTCTCGGGCGCGGCCACCTTGGGAGAAGCCTGTCCGGCCGACTGCCCGGCCCCTTTTTCGGGCACAGGCAGTCCGGCCCCTTGTCCGAGCATAGCCAGTCCTGCTCCCTGTCCAGGCTCGGCCAGTCCGGCCCTGTCCACCGAAGCCCATCCTGTGGCCGTGTTTCTGCGCGGCGTGCTCGAAGGACTACTCCCCGAAGGCGAGGCCGCCCTGTGCGTGGACGTCGACGAGTCGACCAGCGCCTTGCCGGTGGAAAAACTCTTTTTTTTCAGCCACGCCCTGCAACGTATCGCCATGCCCCTGGAAAACGCCGCCTCGGCCGGCTGGCGGCCGGGCACGGCCGCCGGCCCGCTGCCGGTGCTCACGGCGCGCTTGCAGCCCATTGGCCGGGGGCGACACAGCCTGACCCTGTTCGACAACGGTTTTTTTTTCAAAAACCGCCTGCCGGGCCTGAGCCTTGGGATGGAAGCCCTGACGCCCCTGACCGCCTTTGTCGCCAAGCGCCAGGGTTCGGTCATCCTGGCTCAGGGACGCGTGACCGCTTTTGAAATCATCGACTGACGCCGCCAACAAGGAGTCTCACATGGAAAAAGACAAGAGCCGGATCAAGGTGGAAGGGGTGATGCAGATCACCGAGGTCATCGCCAACCTGGAAAAACTTGCGGCCGACATGAAAGCCGGCCTGGTCACCCTGGCCGCCGGTGACGAGTCGCTGACGCTGCGGCCCTCGGTGCTGGTCAACGTGGACATGAAGGCGTCGCAAAAAAAGGACAAGGAAAAGTTCGCCCTGGAGATTTCCTGGAAAAAGCACAAGGAAATGGACGGATTTGCCGGCGAGTAAGACGGACGGGGGAGATGCCTTGCAGGCCGCGGTCTCAGGTCATGGCCCCTCATTCGGAACGCGGCCTGGGGAAAGCAATGCATCCCCCAGGCCGCGTTTTGTGCGGGCTGGCTACAGATACCGGTCCGGCTGGGACAGATACCCCTTCACGTAGTCGGCCACGCCCTCTTCCAGGGTCATGAAGGGGTTGGCGTAGCCGGCGCCTTGCAGCCGATCCATTTTGGCCTCGGTGAAATACTGGTATTTGCCGCGTATGGCCTCGGGCATGGGGATGTAGTCCACGGCCAGGGCCTTTTCCATGGCCGAAAAGACCGCAGCCGCCAGATCGTTCCAGGTCCGGGCCGCGCCGCTGCCCACGTTGTAGACCCCGCCCACCTCGGGATGCTTCAGCAGCCACAGCATCACGGCCACGGCGTCCTTGACGTACAAAAAATCCCGCTTCTGGCCGCCGTCGGCATAGTCCGGCCGGCTGGACTTGAAAAGGGACAATCGGCCGGTCTTGCCGATCTGGGCGTAGGCCTTGCAGACCACCGAGCGCATGTCGGCCTTGTGGTACTCGTTGGGGCCGTAGACGTTAAAAAACTTGAGGCTGGCCAGTTGCCCGAGCAACCCTTCCCGCCGCGCCCACAAATCGAAGAGATGCTTGGAATAGCCGTACATGTTGAGCGGCTTGAGGGCGTCGAGGCCGCCCGGGTCGTCGTCAAACCCCAGGCTGCCGTCACCGTAGGTGGCCGCCGACGACGCCACGACCAGCCGCGCCCCGGCCTCCAGGGCGTAGCGGGCCACGGCCTTGGCATAGGCCGTGTTGTTGCGCATGAGATATTCGGCGTCGGTTTCGGTGGTGGCGGAGCACGCCCCGAGATGGATCACGGCCGTGGCCCGAAACGGGTCGCCGTCGCCAGCGATGGCCTCCAGGAAGGCGTCCTTGTGCAGGTAGTCGGCAAAACGGCGATTGACGAGATTTTTCCATTTGTCGCCGTGCCCCAGGTTGTCCACCACCAAAATGTCGTCCAGCCCGGCGGCGTTTAGCCCCCACACCAGCGCGCTGCCCAGGAATCCAGCCCCGCCCGTGACGATGATCATGCCCGCCTCCCTTGCCAAAAATGCCTAAAATGTTCACAACCGCCTTCTGCGAAACCCCGGCGGCCTGGCCGCCGCAATGCCGCGTCCCGCCCGGGCCAAGCCGCCTTTTCGGGACGACCTTCCCGGCGAAGGAGAACTCCATGCTTGCCATCCTGGACTACGAGGCCGGAAACCAGACCAGCGTGCGGCGCGCCCTGGACCATCTCGGCATCCCCTGCCGCATCACCGCCGATCCGGCCGTCATCGCCGACGCCTCGGGCCTCATCTTCCCGGGCGT
>JAEZEM010000514.1 GCA_023417745.1 Pseudomonadota bacterium | reverse complement strand
GGGGGAAACGTCTTTTGACCGTGGCCTTTGCCTGCATTTTGGGGCTGTGCCTGGCTCTGCCGGCCATGGCCGCGCCCGGCGACCGCTACACCAAGGACAAGGGCGCGACCGCGCCGGCCGCGCCGGCCGCGACGCCGCCGGCCGTCAAGGCTGCGCCGCAGCCCGCCGAACCCGCCGCCGCCTCCGATGATCCCGCGCCGAGTTTCACCAAGGCCGCCGGAGCCTTGGCCCTGGGTTCCACCACCCTGCGCTCGCCGGCCGATTTCGACGAGTGCGTGCGCGTGGCCCTGGCCCAGTCGCCGCTTTTGACCAAAAGCGCCATTGAAATCGAATCCAAGCGCCTGGACGTGGGGGATGCCTATTCCCAGTACATCCCCACCATCGTCATGAGCACCACGTTCTATCTGCGCCTGCCGGAGTACAAGAACACCGTGGCCTCCACGGCCTATGCCTCGGCCCTGGCCAATCCCTCGTCCGATCCGACCCAGAATCTCAACAACACCATCAACGCCTCCAATGCCGTCTATGCCGGCAACGCGGCCAACCGCAACCGCAAGAAATACGACCTGAGCTTTTCCACCGGGGCCTGGAACCCGCTTTTGACCGCTTTTGACGTCCAGGCCAAGAAGGAAATGGCCAACATCGCGGTGCTGTCCCACCTCAAGGTCATTGACGGCGGCCTCAAGCGCTTGGGCGTCACCTATCTCCAGCTCGGCATGGTCGAAACCATGATCGCCATGGCCAAGGAAAAGGAAGAGCTGGCCCAGAAAAATCTCGAATACGTCAAGACCCGGGCCGGGCTTGGCCAGGGCGCCCAGCTCGACGTGCGCATCGCCGAGACCAAGATCAACATGGCCCGCACCGAAGCCGAGAAAATGCGCACCACCAAATCGGTGCTGCTTGACGAAATGAAGTTCATCATGGGCATTCCCTTTGTCCAGAAGATCGAACTGTCGCTGAAAGACGCCCCGCGCCAGGTGCTGGAAGACTTCAACCCGGCCGGCGTCACCGACGAGAAGCTCAAGAAGCATTCCTTCTCCCTGCGTATCCACGAATACGAGAAGGCGCTCCAGAAAAAGAACATCGCCCTGTCCTACATCCATTTCCTGCCGACCTTCTCGTTTGGCTTCACCTCGGTGTCCACGCTCAACAATACCAGCTACAAGGACGACACCTCTTCGTTCCCGTTCATGTACCCCAACCTGACGCTCAACTTCCCCTTTGACTGGTGGACCAAGGGACGCGACGTCAGCCGCCAGTACAAGAAGATGGCCCAGCTGAGCGTCGAAGGCCGCAACCAGGAATTCACCCTGATGAGCACCTTCCAGCAGGCCCTGGCCAAACTGCGCGCCGCCACCTCGGAAGTGAAGTTCGCCGATTCGTCCCTGGAGCTGCAAAAGCTCATGGTGCAGCAGGCCCAGTTCCGTTTCGATTCCGGGCAGGCCGAATACGACGCCATCGTCAAGGCTATGAGCGACTATCTGGACAGCAAGCAAAACATGCTCGTCAAGCAGTATGATCGCGATACCGCCATGCTTGAGGTGCGTTCCATCTCCGGCGACTTCCAGGATCGGTACATCAACGCGACCGTCGTCGACAGCATGTAGCCAAGGGGTCGCGTTCGACCCGGCTGGAGAAAGAATACTGGGTGGCGAAGCCGTTGTTGTTGGGTCGCCGGAACCTTATTGCAAGGAAAGAATGCGAATGATACGTCGCGCCGCGCTGCTGGCGGTTGGAATAACGATTTTCGCCGCCTCGGCCGCCATGGCCCAGACTCCGGCCGCGCCGGCTGAAACTGCCGAACGATCCTCGTTTCGTCCGGCCGACATCTCCTTTTCCGGCAAGCTTTACAGCCCGGTCAAGCTCTCGGTGTTCTTGCCGTTTAACGCCAAGATCCTGAGCCTTTCCGGGCAGATCGGGCAGCGCGTCAAGCGCGGCGACGTGCTGGCCACCTACGAAATCCCCCTTGAGACGCGCATGGATGAGAAGACCAAACTCTCGCCGGCCAACATCAAGGAACTGGAGCACAAGCTGGCCGTGGCCGACAAGGAAATCGACCGCCTCTCGGCCAAGGGCCGCGAGCTGGAAGCCATGAGCCAGCGCAACATGACCTCCCAGCAGGCCATCTCCATGAACGCCAAGGAAATCGAGGTGTTCCGCAAGGAGAAAGCGGCCGTTCTGGAGCAGCTCACCCTGGCCCGGGACCTCCTGACGGATCGGGTGGAACTGGCCGAGGACCACTTCGGCAAGGGCGTGGGCATCGGCAAGGTGCCCAAGGACGGCATCATCAAGGCCCCGGTCGACGGCTACGTCATGTGGATGAACCCCGAGCTGCGCGCCGGGGTCAAGCTGGCCAAGGAAGCGGAACTGTTCCAGGTGGGTCTGCTCAATCCCATGATCATCCGGGCTCAGGTCCACGAGATCGAGGCCCAGAAGCTCAAGGAAGGCCTTGCCGCCGTGGTCACTTTCGATTCCATCCCGGGCAAAAAATACAACGCCTCGGTGTCGCGCATTCCCTGGGCGCCCATGCCGGCCGCCTTGCAGCAGCCTTCCTACTACGAGATTGAGCTGACCATCCCCAATCCGGATGCCGAGCTCAAGGAAGGTCTCAAGGCCCAGATCACCATCCAGCCCGGCAAGTAGGCGACCATGACCAGTCCATCCCTTGTGGTCGAGCCTGTGGCCGGGCCGGCCGAGCTTGACGCGTTCATCCGCTATCCTTGGGAGATCTACCGCGACGACCCCATGTGGGTGCCGCCGCTTATTCCCATGCAGCGCGATTTCCTGGACCGCGCCAAGGGGCCTTTCTTCGAATTCGGCCAGGCCGAGTACTTCCTGGCTCGCCGGGACGGTCGGATCGTGGGGCGAATTTCGGCCCATTTAAACGGCCTCTACGAACAGCACCACGACAAGGATACCGGCTTTTTCGGCTTTTTCGAGTGCGAAAACCGCCAGGAAACCGCCGCCGCCCTGTTCCAGGCCGCTGCCGCCTGGGTGCGCGGCCATGGCAAGATCCGCATCCACGGGCCGCTGTCCTTTGGCATTTACGATGAGGTGGGCCTTTTGGTGGACGGCTTTGATTCGCCGCCGTCCATGATGCAGACCCACAATCCGCCGTATTACGAAGAGTTGATCAAGGGCTGGGGCTTTCAAAAGACCTACGATTGGTATGCCTACCGTATTTCCGAAAAGCCCGGCATGGACGTCGAGAAGCTCAAACGGCTGCGCGACTCCATCCTCACCCGCCAGAAGTGCGAAATAAAGCCCATCGAGCGCAAGGAATTCGCCAAACGCGGCCCCCAGATCAAAGAGCTTTTCAACGACATCTGGAGCAAGAACTGGGGCCATGTGCCGCTGACCGACAAGCAGTACGAGGACATCTTCGTCACGCTCCAGCCCCTGGTGCGGCCGGACCTGGAAACCATGATTCTTGACGGCGACGACATCGCCGCCTTTGCCGTGGTGTCGCCGGACATGAACCGGTCGGTCAAGAAATTCAACGGCAAGTTTGGCCTGTGGCAAAAGCTCCAGCTGCTCTGGGACTGCCGGGTGAAACCGCTGACCCACTGCCGGGCCATCATCATGGGCGTCTCGCGCGCCCATCAGTGGAAGCGCCTGCACCACGCCATCATCCTCAACATCATCATCAACTTCCTCGTCAACCATCCCAAGATGGAATACTGCGACTGCTCGCTCATTCCCGAATCCCTGGAGCAATGGAACAAGACGCTCCAGGATTTCGGCGGCGAACGCTACAAGGTGTTCCGTCTTTATGACCGAGCCATCTAGGCTGGCGTCTCTTGGAAAATACCCGGGTATTTTTTAAGAACCATAGTGCTCTTCGTGAGTTGCTCGCAAATCCATAACGACGATGATCAGGCCTGCGCCTCGGGCCGGCCGGCGCGCCCCTTGGACTGGCTGGCCGTCTGCCTGCTGTCGTCCCTGGTGTTTGCCGTGGCCCACCGGCTGGGCTTGGCCTCGCCTTATGTCGCCAACGACGATGTGCGCCAGCAGCTGTTCTGGATGGCCCGCTGGCTCGACCCGGCCCTGTACCCGCCGGATTTCCTGTCCGATTACGCCGCCGCCTACGTGCCGGCCGGGGTCAAGGCCCTGTATTTCGCCGCCGCCAAGGGCTTTGGCTGCGATCCGATCTTCTTTTCCAAACTGCTGTCCGGCGGGTTGTTCGTCCTGTTGGCCGTCAGCCTGTTCGGCATCGGGACGACCCTGGAAGGGCCGGTTCTGGGCTGGTTTTGCGCAGCCATGGCCTGGGGCATGCCGTACTTTCTCAAAAACATTTCCGGCGGCCTGTCCCGGGCCTTTGCCGGACCACTGCTGGCCCTTTTTTTCTGGGCCTGGCTGCGCCGCTCGGGTCGAGGCATGGCCTGGGTTCTGCTTTTGCAAGCCGCGACCATCCCCTACATCGCCATGCTGTGCGCCGGTTGCGCCTGCCTGGACGCGGTCATGGCCCGGCTCACGGACAAGCCGGCCGCCCCGTTTCCGGCCCGACCCGTCCATGGGCTGGCGTTGGTCGCCGCCGCCGCCGCCGTCCTGGGCATGAACCAGCTCCTGGCCGCCAAGGGCTACGGACCGCTGGTTGGTCGGGCCGCCCTGGCCGCGGACCCGGTGTTCGGTCCCAACGGTAGATTGGACCTCTTTCCCCTGCCCAATCCCTTTTTCGATCTGATCTACTGGCCCTTTGAAAGCATCGGCCTGTTCCTGGAGTGGGGACTTTTCCCGGGCATCGCCACCCTGGCCGTGCTGGCTCCCATGCTCTGGATCGGCGCGCGCCGCGCCCCCTGGCGCGACTATCTGCCGCTCTACCGACCGGCGGCCATGCTGCTGGCCGGGTCGCTGGGGCTTTATACCCTGGCCCGGGCCATCGCCCTGGTGCTTTTTGTGCCCGACCGCTACATTTCCTACTCCATCAACCTGCTCTACGCCCTGGGCCTGGCGCTTTGCCTACGCTGGTTTTTTGCCGGCCTCCTGGCTCGCCGCTTCGGCGGGCCGGTCCTTTGCCTCCTGGCCGTGTGCTTCGGCTGCTGGCGGCTTTCCGGCGTTGGCCTGTACGACTACCGGGCCGACGCGCCGCTTTTCGCCGCTGTGGCCGCCTTGCCCAAGAGTGCGCTTTTGGCCGGCAACCCCAACGACATGGACATCGTCCTGACTTTTGGCCGCCGCAACGTCGTGGCCAGCTACGAGCTGTCCCATCCCTGGAGCGTGGGGGCCTGGAAGATCATGACGCCGCGTCTGGGCCATCAGCTGGAAGCCTACTACGCCAAGGACCCGGACACCGTACGTGAATTCGCCCGGGTCTACGGCGTGACCCATATGGTCGTGCGCGAAGGGGACTACGCGCCCAAGGTCATGGAAAAAGGGCCGCTTTTCGCGCCCTTTGACGACCGCATCCGGGAACTGGCCGCGACCTCAGGCAATTTCGCCCTTCTCGACGGGGCCGAATTTCCCTATACCAGCCCCGAGCCCGGCGTGCGGCTGGTCGACCTACGCCGCCGGCCCGACGCGCCACGGGGCGAGGCCTCGTCCGAATAAGCCTGTAACGACCAAACGGCGGACCCCATGCCGGACATGCTTTCCATCATCATCCCGCTCTACAATGAAGAGGACAACATCGAGCCGCTCTACGCCAAGCTCGACGCCGTCCTGGGCTCCCTGGGCCATCCCTACGAAGTCATCCTGGTCAACGA
>JAEZEM010000504.1 GCA_023417745.1 Pseudomonadota bacterium | reverse complement strand
GTGTCCCAGAAGTCCGGCTCGCTGCAGCCGATGCAGGGGTGGCCGGCCTTGACGGGCCAGTTGACCTGGTTGAACAGGACCTTGGGGCAGTTGTTGTAGGTGACCGGACCCTTGCAGCCGAGTTCGTAGAGGCAGTAGCCCTTTTTCGCTTCCTCGGAATCGAAGGAGGGGGCGAATTCGGAGGCCTCGAAGTGCTTCAAGCGTTCGCAGTTGTCGTGGACGAGTTCGCCGAAGAAGATCTTCGGGCGGCCGTTGGAATCAAGCTCGGGGATGCCCTTTTCCAGGACATGGACCACGGCGCCGATGAAATTGATGGGGTTGGGCGGGCAACCGGAGATGTTGATGGTGGCGATGCCGGTGGCCTCGGTGACGCTGATGGCCTGGCTCGGGTTGGGCTTGGCCTTCTGGATGCCGCCGTACGCGGCGCAGGTGCCGATGCAGATGACGCCCTTGGCCTTGGGGGCCAGCTTCTTGGTGGTGGCAAGCATCGGATGGCCGGAGACCATGCCCCAGTTGCCGCCGTCGATGGTGGGCAAGCCGCCTTCGACCACGAGATAGAAGCCGTCGGGAGATTCCACGGCCTTGTGCAGCGCGTCTTCGGCGGCGTCGCCGGCGGCGGCCATGATGGTCTCCTGGTAGTCCAGGGAGATGGTGTCGAGGATCAGCGAATCAATGAACGGTTTGATGGTGCGCAAGGCCGCTTCGGTGCAACCGGTGCACTCGGCGTTGTGCAGCCATACGACGGACGGCCGGCGTTTGGCCGTCAGCGCCTGCGCTACCTTGGGCGCGAACGCGGGACCCATGCCCATGGCCGCGGCCACGGCGGCGCAGAATTTCATGAAGTCGCGGCGGGAGACGCCGTTTCGCTCAAGCCGTTTTTCCGCATCATCCCTGCCAAGACCCACGGAAAAGTTCATAAACGTCCTCCTTGGTTTTACGAAGGGGCACGACCCCGACGTCTGATGGAGGCGTCCAGGCCGTGTTGCATCGTTCCCTCGCTTCGGCGCCTGCCGGGCGCGGCGGCCAAGCCGCGCCGTCCGGACTGGCGGCATATGCCTATGCCGCTGCCTAGTTAGTGTTCCCTTTGGCAGTTCATCACGAAAAGTGGGGGACGTCAATGGGGAATGGTAAATTTTTCACGTGATTCGAGGGTGTTACGAGCAATCGGCGCGAGAAGAACTTCTGGATATGAATTAAAAACAAGTTGTTTATTTGTAGCATGTTTTTTTAAAAAATATGCATCAGCGCATTCAGCGCCCGGCCCTCACAAGCCCGCGAATGTCGGCCAGGGGCAGATTCTCGCCGCGCGCCAACCGGGCCAGCAGGATCAACTCCGGCCGGTACTCGAAGTGCATGAGGTCGAACTCCGACCACTTGCCGCCCCAGATGAAGCCCTCGGCCTCGAAGGCGGCGACAATGGCGGCCGGGAAGGCCTGGCGCGTGGTCAGCAGGTTCGTGCCGCGCGGCAGGTTGCGCCAGTAGGGATTGCCCTTGGGGCTGACGTCCACGGCGGCGGCAAAGGAATGCACGGACAGCCGACGGGTGCCGGCGATGACCCGCCAGACCACGCCGCCCGAGGCCGGAAGCAGGTAGCGGCGCAAGGACGGATCGGCGGCCGTCAGTTGGCTGAGCCTGGCCGTGGCCCGGGCAAAGGCGTCGGCCGCGCCGTAGCGCGTGTTAAAGGCCATGGTCTGGCCAAGGAAGGAGACGGGGCGGCAATTGGCCGTCACCTGCTGTTTGTCGTGGCCGTACAGCGCCAGGAACAAGGGCTCCACCCGACGCCGGCCCGGGGAAAAGCCTAGGGCCGGCTCGGCCGTGACCGGCCCCAGGGGGTAGGGTTCGGCCAGCATGTCCTTGATGTCGGGATGGTCGAGAAGCTCTTCGGGCGACTTGGCCCGGCCGTCGTCATAGGGCAAACGCGTGCCGTCGTTGAGCACGACCGTGGCCCGGCCGGCCGGATCGACCTCGATGGCGGTCACAAGGCCCGGATAAGCGGTGACCAGGACGGCCAGATCGCGGGCGGCCTTGGCGGAAAGGGTCTGGGCCGAGGCCGGGCCGGCCAGGGCGACAAGCAGCAGTAGGGCGAGCCAGAAGGCGCGCGGGAAACGAATGGGCATGGCGGTTATCCTCATGTTTGCAGCAGGCATACGGCGGCCCGGCGGGGAAGTGAAGTCCAAAGCGTCGGGCGGGGCGGCTTGGCCGGCATGTCGGCGCTACGGACAGAGCGGCGTAGGGGAGAGCGCAAAGCAAGGGCCAGGCGGCCGGCATTCGGCGGCAGTGGGCAGGAAACGGACGCGCGCAGCGGGGACGGGATGGGCGCGGCAAGGACCTGCGGCCCACGGCAACCGGGCAGCATAGCCCCAAAGGGCGGCCGCCGGCGTCGGTCAGCCGGCTTTTTTGCGGCAAAAAAGCGACAGCAGCCAGCGCACCCGGGCGCAGACCGGGGCTTCGGCGGCCAGGGCCGCCTCGGGGCAATCGAGCAGCTCCGGGCGCAGGCGCAGCACGGAGCGCACGGCCAGTTCGGCCCCGTAGCCGGTCAGCGCGGCGCACTGGGCCATGTGGGCGCTGGGGTCGTTTTTGACATGCTTGGTCAAGACCCGGCAGCACGACGACTTGTGGCGCTCGGTGAAGGCCTGGTGGACGGCGGCGGACTCCAGGCGCACCCCGGCCCGGGAGGCGGCGTGGTCGCCCCGGGCGCACAGCAGGCCGATGGCGGCGCAGGCTCCGGCCACGGCCCCGCACAGGCAGCCCTGGTCGCCCAGGCCGGCGGTGAGGCCGGCGGACAGGCCCACGGCCTGGTCCTCGCTTATGGGCGAGCCAAAGGTTTCGTTGACGGCTACGACGATGGCCTCGGCGCACAGGAGCTTTCGGTGGGTGAAGAGCTTCGACGCCTTGTCGGCCACGCTAAGGGCCAGGGCGTCGATACGGACGGTGTCGGAAAAAGGCGCGTTCATGGTTGTTACTACCGGTTGCGGGCGGCATCGACAAGCCAGGGGCTGGTCGGCCGAAGGAGGGTGGGCGGGCCTGCCGCCGGCCTGCCCGGGGCTGCCGGCTGGCTGTAAGGGGATTGCTCCCCTGGCAATGTTCCCCTGGCCAGGGGGACCGGGGGGGATGATCCCCCCCGGTGGGGCGCGGGGCAACGCCCCGCACTATCGTCCCCTACTGCACGGCTTCGACGGGGTAGGCCGCGCCCTTCCAGGCGAAGATGCCGCCGGGGTAGCGCACGACGTTTTTATAGCCGAGCTTTTCGGCCCAGACCGCGCCGTTGTGGCTGCGGGTGCATTTGACGAAGC
>JAEZEM010000456.1 GCA_023417745.1 Pseudomonadota bacterium | reverse complement strand
CGGTTTTTTCGGTCAAAAGCGGCGCGGCCAGAAGGATGGGCAGGGCGGCGTTTTTCGAGCCGCTGACCCGGATGGGGCCGTTAAGGGGCTTGCCGCCCCGAATGAGCAGTTTATCCATGAACGCGGTCCTTGGCGGGTTTGGGGGGATGCGGCGAGAAACGACGTGCCGCCCGAGTCAAGACGATAGCGCGGCGGGTCCTTTTGGGCAAGCGAAGGAACAGCAAACCGGCCGCCCCGGCGGTTGCCAAGGGACGTCGCCCGGGGCTAAAGGCTTCGGCCAAGGAGCATTGCCGCCATGAAAGACCTAAACGACGCCCTGGCCGAAAACGAAGCCGACGCTACCGAGGCGTTTCTCAAATCCCTGCCCGAGCTCACGGCAGGCGAAACCTTCCGCTTCGCCTGCCATCCGGAAGTGCCCTGCTTCAACGCCTGCTGCTCGGACCTGACGCTCATGCTCACCCCCTACGACGCCTTGCGCCTGCGCCGGGCCCTTGGCGTCACGCCGGTGGACTTCATGAACCACTTCGCCCGGCGGTTCGAGGCTCCGGACACCGGCTTTCCCATGCTGCATCTCAAGATGCGCGAGGAGCGGGCCAAGCGCTGCCCCTTTGTCTCGCCCGAGGGCTGCAAGGTCTACGGCGACCGCCCCGGGGCCTGCCGCACCTATCCCCTGGGCCGGGCCACCAAGCTCGACGACGACGGCGGCGTGATCGAACAGTTTTTCATCGTCCAGGAGCCGCACTGCCGGGGCTTCGAGGAGTCGCGCGACTGGAGCTCGGCCGACTGGCTGACCGACCAGGATCTGGCCGTCTACAACCGCTTCAACGACCGCTACATGTTCCTCATGGCGCTGACGCGCGGCAAGGGCGTGGGCCTGTCCCCCAAGCAGATCCAGATGGTCTGGCTGGCCCAGTACCTGCCCGACGAGTTCCGGGACCTTATCCAGAAGATGGGCATCTTCAATCTGGTGGAGATCGACGCCGAAAGGCAGGCCCGGATCATGGCCGACGAGGAAGCCGCCCTGGAATTCGGTCTGGACTGGCTGGAGCTGGTCTTTTTCGGCCGGCAGGAACGGCTGCGTCGCAAACGCCATGACATTTGAGCACGACAAGATTCTTGGCCGCGACGCCCTGGCCGCCGCCGTCGCCCAGGCGCGGCCGGGGCGCAGGGTGGTTTTCACCAACGGCTGCTTCGACCTGCTCCACGCCGGCCACGCCGATCTCCTGGCCCGGGCCCGGGCTCTTGGCGACCTGCTTGTGGTGGGGCTTAACGACGACGCCTCGGTGGCCCGGCTCAAGGGGGCAAGCCGGCCGGTGACGCCCCAGGCCCAGCGGGCCTATGTCCTGGCGTCGCTTACCTGCGTGGACTACGTGTCGCTTTTCCCGGAAGACACGCCCCTCGAACTCATCCTGGCCGTCCAGCCCGACGTCCTGGTCAAGGGCGGCGACTGGCCGGTGGCGTCCATCGTCGGCGGCCAGGCGGTGGCGGCCCGGGGCGGCCGGGTCGTCAGCCTGCCCCTGGTTCCGGGGCTTTCCACCACCGCCGTCATCGAGCGCATTCTCGAACGGGGCGGCCCGAGCTCGAGTCGAGACTTTAAAAATACGTAATGGTTTTTGTGTGTTGCCCGTGAAACGTGATTGCGCCTTTCGCGGACGCCAGCTCGGCCCCTGTCCACGGGCCGTCCCGGACTTGGACCGGTCGCTGGGCAGGCCGCCCTCCTCGGACGAGGGACGGAATGTTTCTTGCTTGGTTACAATGGCAAGCATTTTTTGCCGGCATACCCATCCAGGAGCATCCCATGCAGGTCAACGCCGACG
Organism: Pseudomonadota bacterium; assembly: GCA_023417745.1. Lineage (GTDB taxonomy): Bacteria > Desulfobacterota > Desulfovibrionia > Desulfovibrionales > Desulfovibrionaceae > Solidesulfovibrio. Next base: position 8,473 of record JAEZEM010000456.1, on the reverse strand, counting down.
TTCTCTCCGCCAGACTTGAAGCCGCGTCCCGCCGTCAGGAGGCCGCCTCGGCCCCGACAACCGCCGCGGATTTCGCCGCCGCCCTGGAAAGCCGCGCCGCTCCCAAGGCGTCCAGCGGCCACAGCGCCGCCTGGGAAGATTTTTTCAGCCGCCAGCAGATCGGCACAAGCGACGACGGCCTGCCCATCATGGCCGAGACCGAGGCCGAGAAGGCCGTCTCCGAGGCCAACTATGCCCGGTTCGCCTCGTCGCGCGGCCTTGATCCGACCCCGACGACGACGGCGACAGCCCGGATGCCGGTGTACGACGGGATGATGGGACCAACGCTTGGCTACAAGGAAAGCACGCTCTACCTGCTGCCCACCCAAGACCTGATCAAAACGACTTCCGGCGAGGTGACGAAACGGGACACCTAACCAGCCTCAGGGCAATCCCCAGGGCACGCCAAGCGTTCGGGCCTCGGCCTCGGGCATGACCGCGACCACGGGCCTGGCCGACGGATCGAGCCAGGCGGCCAGGGCAGCGGCGGCCTCGGCCGGGATGCCCACGCTGCCGCCGGTGGCCGGCCCGCCGGCCGGGCGCACGTTGAGAAAAAGGCAAGTTCCGGCCTGGGGATCGGCCGCGCCGACATTGTGTCCAAGGACCACGCCCCAGGCGTTGGCCCCGTCGTCGCGCACCATGCGGTCCTGGCGCAGCCCGCCCTCGGGCCGGTCTCCCGGCCCCACCACCCGTCCAAAAAGCGGCGAGCCGGCATCGGTGACGCACGACGTCCGGTCGTTTATCGCCACGTACGGCAGGCGCACGCCGGCCTTGGCCGCGTCCTCGGCCGAGGCGTAGCCGAAGGCGGCCGGGATCGAAAACAGGCCGGCCGGGGTGCGGCCGTCGCCTTCGCGCTTGGCCGGGCCGCCGGGAAGCGCCGCAGCCAGGCCGCGTCCCTGGCCCAGGCCTTTGCGGCCCAGACGGCAGGGGACCGGCTGGCCGGCCTCGACCCAGGGCGCGCCCGGGCCGGTGCGGGCATACCGCAGTAGCGTGCCCTTGTCGGCTTGGGCGTCGGCGGCCGTGACCAGCACGAGCTGGCGGGCGTCCTCCACCGGGAAACCGGTCGAGGGCCGCTGGCTCGCCCCGGGCTGCGGCGTCTGGCCGGCCTGGAGCGTAGCGGCTGGTGTAGCGACAGCCGGCGTAGCGGCCGGCGACGGGACAACGGGCGCGGGAGCGGCGGCAACCACGGCGGTCGGCGGCTGGCCGACTGGCGTCGGGGCGACGGGTACGGGCGACGGCGCGGGCTGGGCTGTCGCCGGGGCAGCCGGGGGCTGGCTTGGCGCGGCAGACGGCGCTCCCGTCGATGTCGGCGCAGTCGCAGGCTGGCCCGGCTTGGCCGCGAAAAGTCGGCCGGCAGGTTCGGCGGGCGTCTTGGCCGCAGCCGGCGAGTCGGTGAGGCCCGGCTTCATGTCCTGGCGGTAGTCCGGGGCCAGCACCGCAGCGGCCCGGCCGGCTCCCTGGCCGTGGACGTCCTCGGGCCGCACCACCGGCGTTTTGCCGGCCGGGCCGTGCTCGACCTCGCCGGAGGGTTCCTCGGAGCAGCCGGCCAGGGCCAGGACCAGCAGCGCCGCCGCGCCAAAACGTCGCAACCGCGCCATGGCGGTGTCGCCGGACGTGTCCATCACGCTTCGGTCTGGGTCGGGGCCGGGGCGGCGGCCTCGGGCTCGGCTTGGCCGTCGGCCTTGCCCTTGCGCTTGGGCCGGCGGCCGGCCTGGAGCAGCTCGGCGAGCTTGGCTGCGGCCTTGTCGGCGTCGTCGGACTTGCCGAGAAAATGCATTTCGCCGCGCGGGGAAATCCAGTGCCAGCCGGCCGGCTTGACCAGATCGTTCGCCCCGTGGCGCTGGAGATAGTCCTGGGCCTTGGCCGCTTCGAGTTCCCGGGCGCAGGCGGCCAGCATGTCTTCGGCCTCGAAGACCGAGGCGGCGTGGCGAAAGATTTCGAAAGCGCCATGCACCACGTCGAATGGGGAAAAATCGGCTTTCTTGCGTTTGCCGGTCAGCACGGCCTCAAGGGTGTTCAGGTCGCCACGCAGCGCCCGCAGTTCCTTGAGGGCGGCTTCACGGGCCTGTTCGCGGCGATCTGCCAGGGTCTTGCCTACGGCGGCGGCGGTGGCGTTTTTCGGCGGCATGGCATCCTCTCCCTTTCCCGTTACTGTAAAGGAAAAAAACGGAAAAGTGGAGTGCCGCAAACAGCCCTGACCTGACTGCTCCAGACAGCGCGTCGTCGCGAGATCGTTTTGCCGGTCCAGATAATCCGAGAAAGGCGTTGTCATTCTGCCAAATTACGTGTAGTCTGAGGAGTAGTGGACATTATTGTCCCGCAACATGCCCGCGAAGCCGCGATACAAGGGAGCATCCCATGGCCCAGGACGCCCAATACGGCAGCCAGCGTTTTTTGACGCTGACCCTTGGCAACGAGCTTTTCGCCATTGACATCTTTTCCGTCAGGGAAATCCTTGACTACACGGACATCACCCGCATTCCCCAGACGCCGGAATACATGCGCGGCGTGGTCAACGTGCGCGGCAATGCCGTGCCCGTGGTCGATTTGCGTATGAAATTCGGCCTGGGACAGGTGGAGCGCACGCTCAACACCCGCATCGTCATCGTGGAAATCAAAAAAGACGACGCCTTGTCCGTCATGGGCGCCCTGGCCGACTCGGTCAAGGAAGTGCTCGAACTCGAAACCGACCGCATTGATCCGCCGCCCCGCATGGGCGCGGCCGTGCGGGCCGATTTCATCCGGGGCATCGGCAAGCACGGCGACCGGTTCCTGCTCGTTCTCGACGTGGACAAGGTTTTTTCCAGCGATGAAATACAGGATCTCTCCCGGGTCATGGGCGACGACGCCCCGCCGCCTGTCCAGCCGGCGACGGCCGGCTCCGACGAGGATTTTTTCCGTTAGACAGCATGGCGGCGGCCCGTCCGGGGCGTCGGGCGGACCGTCCTGGCCGCCTGGTCGGAGCGAGGGCGTCGCAAGCCTTTCTGGCCGGTCCAGGCGGGGTTTCAGCCGCCGGTCAGGCCAGTCCCGTGGAATACGCAGCGCCAGGGAGGACCGACATGTCCGACATTGATCCGTCCATTGCCCTTTATATTGAAGAGACCCGGGAGCTGCTCGGCGAACTCGAACAGGGCCTGCTCGAACTCGAAACCAATCCCAACGACACGGCTCGGGTGGACGCCTGTTTCCGGGCCATGCACACCATCAAGGGCGGCGGGGCCATGTTCGGCTTCGAGGAAATTTCCCACTTCACCCATGACGTGGAAACCGTCCTCGACCGGGTGCGCACCGGCGACCTGCCCGTCAGCCGGGAGCTTTTGAGCCTCACCCTGGCCGCCAAGGATCACATCCTGACCCTGCTCGAAGCCCCCCCCGACCACCAGGACGCCCATCGCGACGCCTCCGACCGGCTCCTGGCCTCATTTGCCGCCTATCTGCCCGGAGGAGCGGCGGCCGCCCCGAACCACGCGGACGACGACGGGGAACCGCCCATCCTGCGGCCGGCCTCGGAAGAAAACGAATATGCCTGCCAAGCTCTGGCCGGCCCGCCGAGCATCTACTGGGTCCGCCTGCGCCCCAACCCGGACATGTTGCTGACCGGCAACGATCCGGTGCGGCTTTTGGCCGAACTCGACACCCTGGGCGACATGCATGTGCTGCGCCACGGCCCCAAGCCGGCCCTGGACAACGACGATTTCGACCCCGAACGCGTCTACGGCCTGTTCGACATCCTCATTGCCACGCCCTGCGCCGTGGATGGCCTGCGCGACGTGTTCATCTTCGTCGAAGGCGACTCCGAAGTCGGCATCCAGCATCTGCATACCGGCATCCTGCGGGCCGCCGATCTCGACGAACTCCTGGCCGAGTTCAAGGGCCACGACCAGGAGGACCTGGAGGCCGCCGCCGCCCGCCTGGAAGCCGCCCTGGCCGCGAAACTGACCATCATCGAAGTCGCCAAGCAAAAAAGTCAGATACAGAAAGGCGCCGAACAGCGTTCCGCGCCCCAGGCCAAGGCCCCGGCCGCCGCCGCCACCCTGCGCGTGGACGCCGCCCGCCTGGACAGCCTGGTCAGTATGGTCGGCGAACTGGTCATCCTGCAATCGCGCCTGCGCCAGGCGGCCAAGGCCCGGGACCTCGACGCCGTGACCGAAGTCGACGAGGATCTCGAACGCCTGACCGACAACCTGCGCGACGTGGCTCTTGGGCTTCGCATGCTGCCCATCGGCTCGGTCTTCAGCCAGTTCACGCGCCTGACCCGCGACCTGGCCGCCAGCCTTGGCAAGGACGTGGAATTCGTGGCCCACGGCGGCGAGACCGAACTCGACAAGACCGTCATCGACCGCATCAAGGACCCGCTGGTCCATCTGCTGCGCAACAGCCTCGACCACGGCCTGGAACGCCCCGAGGAACGCCAGGCCGTCGGCAAGCCGCCGCAGGGACGGGTGACCCTTTCCGCCAACCATTCCGGCGGCAACGTGGTCATCGTCATCGCCGACGACGGTCGGGGCATCGACGTGGCCGCCGTGCGCCGCAAGGCCGTGGACCGCGGACTCATCGCGCCCGAGGCCGAACCCTCGGAAAAGGAACTTTTCGACTGCATCTTCTCCCCTGGCTTTTCCACGGCGGCCAAGATCTCCGACGTGTCCGGCCGGGGCGTGGGCATGGACGTGGTCAAGAAAAACATCGAGGCCCTGCGCGGCACGGTGGAGCTCGCAAGCGTCCTGGGGCAGGGCGCCACCGTGACCATCCGGCTGCCGCTGACCCTGGCCATCATCGACGGGTTCAACGTCATGGTCGGCGGCGATTCCTTCATCGTGCCCCTGGTCAACCTGCGCGGTTTTCAGGAGCGGTTCGTGGAAGGGCAAGTCCGCACCGTGGACACCATCGAGCGTATGGGCTCCATGGCTCCGGTGGTCAGCCTGCGCCGGCTCTTCGACGTGCCCGGCGACCAGCCCGGCTACGAGCGGGTGGTCATCACCGAGGCCGAGGGCGAAACCGTCGGCTTTTGCGTGGACAAGGTCATTGGCCGGCAGCAGGCCGTCATCAAAAGCCTCGACGACTGCTACCGCCATCTCAAATGGATATCCGGCACCACGATCAACGGCGACGGCAGCATCTCGCTGATCCTCGACGTGCCCCAGCTCGTGCGTTTCGTGCGCGGCCGCGAGGACAGCCGCTTGCACGCCGGCGAACCGTTTCGTACAGTGCCGCAGTAGGCGGGTTCACGAGGAGCGCCCATGGAACTGACCCGATTGGAACACGACGGCAAGCCCGTCTTCGCCGTTGCCGGCAAATGCACGGTGGAACATGCGGCGGCCCTGCGGCAAGCGTTGCTCGAGGCCATTGCCGCAGCCCCGGTGTTGACCCTCGACGTCTCCGGGGTCGAGGAAGCCGACATCACCTTCCTGCAGTTGTTGCTGGCCACTGCCGTCAGCCTGGAACAAAACGGCGGGAGCCTTCGCCGCTACGGGCCGGTTTCTCCGGCGGCCCTGGCCGCCGCGCGCGTGTCGGGCTTTGCCCGCACGCCAAAACTTGCAAACTTCTTCTCCGACGAGGATTAAGATGGCCAAACGCATCATGACCGTGGACGATTCGGCCAGCGTCAGACAGATGGTCGCCATGACGCTCAAGAAGGAAGGCTATGACGTCATCGAAGCCTCGGACGGCAAGGACGCGCTTTCCAAGATGTCCGGCACGATCGACATGGTGATCACCGATCTCAACATGCCCAATCTTGACGGCATTGGCCTGATCAAGGGCATCCGGGCCCAGGCCGCCTACAAGTTCATCCCGGTGGTCATGCTGACCACGGAATCCCAGGCCGGCAAGAAGGCCGAAGGCAAGTCCGCTGGGGCTACGGGCTGGATCGTCAAACCCTTCACCCCGGACCAGCTCCTGGCCGTGGTCAAGAAGGTCTTGCGCTAACGGCTCTTTCTTCCGCTTCCGATACTGCAAAGCCCCGGCCGGTCCGGGGCTTTTTTGTTGGGACAAACGGGCCTGTCCGGCGCTTAGGGGCGGCCGGCCCCACGCCGGGAGAGCCAGGTGTAGGTCGCATAGGAGCCGGCCACGGCCAGGAGCATGGGATAGAAGAAATCATGATTGAAACGGGTGAACTCGAACACGAGCACCACGGCGGTCAAGGGCATGTTCATGGACGAAGCCAGGAACGCTCCCGCGCCGATGATGGCCAGGCTGGCCGGTTCGAGGGCCGGAAAGGCCAGTCCCCAGACGCTGCCGGCCACGGTGGCCAGCATGGCCCCAAGGGTCATGCCGGGAGTCAGCAGCCCGCCTTCGGCTCCGGCCCGCAGGCTGCCCATGATGAACACGAACTTGAGCGCGAAGATCACGGCGGCGAAGCCGGCGGTCATGTCGTTAAAAAGGCTCAATTGCAGCGGCCCTTTGCCGTTGCCGAGCAGGGCCGGACAAAAGACGGCCGCCACGCCAAGGGCCGTGAAAAGGACCAGGCAAAACGGCACAAGCCGCCAATCCCGAGGGGCATGTCCGCGCGCCATGGCGGAACTTCTGGAAAAGCCGAAGGCGGCGGCCCCGAAAAGCGGCCCCATCGTTATCGACCAGGCCACCAGGGACGGGGAAATGGCGGCCTGGGGCAGCACGTACTGGGACACGTCGCCAAGTCCGATCCAGGCCACCATGGAGGCGATGACCGAGGTCGCCATGGCCGGCAGGAGCGCGGAGACCCGAAAGCTCCCCAAAAGCGCTTCCAGGGTAAACAGCATGCCGCCGACAGGCACGTTGTAGACGGCAGCCAGCCCGGCCCCGGCGGCGCAGGCCACCATGACCCGCGTCTCCTCGCCGGTCAGCCGGGCCGCCCGGGCCAGTTTCCCGGCCAGGACCGCCGCCAGTTCGCGCGGCGCGACTTCACGGCCCAGGGGCGAGCCCAGGGCCACGGTGACGATCTGGAGCAGGGCATGGAGGAGGGTGGCTGTAAGCGGCATCTGGTGGTCACTGGAGGACACGGCCTTTCGGATGGAGACCAGCGGCCGGCAAAAGCCGTAAACGATCCACCAGCCAAGACCGGCCACCAGGCCGCATAGGCCAAGGGCCGCCACCCGGCGGACCGGGGTCGTGCCGGACACGCCCTCCAGAAAGCTCTTCGCGCCGTGCCACTGGTACATGTCGTAGCCAAAACCGACATGCTGGATGAAATGCAGCAGCAAAGCCAGGCCCATGCCGCCGAGTCCGGCCACCACGCCGGTCAGCGTGACGACGCCGGCGAGCCTGACCAGGGACGAACGCTGGGCCGGTTCCATGGTGTTGTGTTCTGTTGTCATGGGATGCGCCTCGTGAGCTGGGGACTGGCCCGACCGGCATCCACTTTCCGGGTGGATGCGCCGGCCGGGGCGTTCACGGACAGGAACAGGAGCAAAGGTGCCCGAGGGAAAGGATAAGATCGACAGCCTTGTCTGTCTGACGCTAGAATGACAGGATATTGCTAAAAACAGACAATTCGCGCAATAAAAAAGGCCCGGCGGTAAACCGGGCCTTTTCAAGGAAAATTGCTGGGGTGACTGATGGGGCTCGAACCCACGACAACCAGGGCCACAACCTGGGACTCTACCAACTGAGCTACAGCCACCATGGACGAAGGAAAAGTCATCTACCCAAAACCCGACCTTCCGTCAAGGGATTTTTTTTCTTTCACTGCCGGGACGGCCGCAATGGGGCCGGCGGCGGCTCGCCTTGACAGGGCTTTGAAAAACGGGAAGCTTCCCCTGATTGGCCGTGCGCCCGATGGCGCGGCCGGATGTTTTCCATGCCGTCGGACGGGGCTGCCGGCCCGTTTCGAGGCCAATCACGCGCAGGATGTCGCCGGACAAGGGACGCCGCGCGCTGGGGACAGGATGCTGCCGGGTTTTTCCTTGCGCATAGCCAACCGCCTGCTGGAACTGGACCGCGTGGCCGATGCCGTGGAAGCCTTTGGCGAGGCCCATGGCTTGCCTGCCAAGCTGCGCTACCAGATCCGTCTGGTTCTGGACGAACTGCTCACCAACACCATCTCCTATGGCTATGCCGATGACGGGGAACACGGCATCCATGTGGGCATGGCCGAGGAGGGCGGCCGGCTGCGCTTTCTCCTGGAAGACGACGCCCGGCCCTTTGATCCGCTGACGGCCCGGATTCCCGACGTGAGCGCGCCGGTTGAGGAGCGGCCCATCGGCGGGCTGGGCATCCATCTCGTGCGCACCATTATGGACCGGGTGGCCTACGAACGTGTGGGCGGTCTCAACCGCTTAGTGCTGGAAAAAGACATTTGAATCGACAAAGGGGGCGACATGCAACTCGTGGAGAAGGAGAGCGGCGAGGTCACGGTGCTGGAGCTTGGCGGCCGGCTCGACAGCAACACCTCCAAGGTGCTTGAGGACAAGGTGATGGAGATTCTCGGCCAAGGCAAAAAAAAGGTGCTCATGGATTT
>JAEZEM010000425.1 GCA_023417745.1 Pseudomonadota bacterium | reverse complement strand
CTCTAACTGGGAGGGTCCGGGAGGGGGTAACCCCCTCCCGGCCGCCGGAGGCAATTCTTCGCCTCTTCTACCGTCCTCCCGCACGACACCACGCCGAAACAGCCCGGGCTATGGCTCGGGCTGTTTGCGTTTGGCGGGCTTCGGTTGCCAGCGTCTGTTCCTCGGCCGGGTTGACGATGACGCCGGCTTCCACCAGCACGGCCGGCATGTTTGCGGCGTGGAGCACGGCCAGCCCGTCGTATCGGTAGACGCCGGCAATGGGGTCCACGATGGGCCGGCCTTCGCCGGGGATGTCGGCGGCGTGGTGGGGGCTAAAGGGCAGGCCCGAGGCGGCCAGCTCCCGGCCCACGGCCCGGGCCAGGGCCAGGCTGGCGGCGGCCTCTTTATTGCGCTGGGAATAGAACACGCCGTAGCCGGCGAAACGGTCGCAGACGCGTTGCTGCCTGCCGTTGACGACAACCGTGGTGAAAAACTGGGGTTGGGCGGAATCGTGGTGGATGGAGAGCAGCAGGCCGGCCTTGGCGGCGTTGGCCCGTTTGGCCCGGCCGGCCGGGGGCAGGTCCGTGCCGACGGGATCAATGAGCAACGCCTTGGTGAAGCCGGCCTGGACCAGGGCGTCCTTGACCGCAGTGCCCAAGCGTTTGTTGAAAGCGTATTCGGGCTGTCCCGAGGCGCTGGTCGCGCCCGGGGATTTGGGGCCGTGGCCGGCGTCGATGGCCACGGTCAGCTCGGCCGGTTTGCAGCCGGCCTGGACGACGGCGCTCAAGCCTATCAGAACGATGACGGCGATGACCAACGTTAGGCCAAAGCGTCGCAGAGGGCGAAACGATGATGCCGCGCTCATCCCAATTACCCCCCTTTCGGGAGGGTCCGGGAGGGGCTGAGCCCCTCCCGGCCGCCGGAGGCATTCTTCGTCTTTCTTCTTCTTTTTCTTCTTCTTAAATCATCTTGCCTTCGCTGCGCAGGGATTCCTTGAGGCCGGCGTCGAGGAGTTCCTCGGGCGAGGCCAGCAGGTGGTGCAGGAAGTCGCTGGTTTTTTCGCTCAGCCACGGGTCGCGGGCCAGGGCTTCCACGGCGCGCTGGCGTTCGGAGCGCTTGTCGCCGGGCATGGATTTGTCGGCGGCCAGAGCGGTGCGCAGGAACTGAAAGTAGAGGCTCGCCCCGAAGACCGAGGCTTTGGGATCAAGGCCGGTAAACACCCGGTGCAGGTCGTCGCGGGTGCGTTCTGCGGCCACGGCGGTCAGGAAATGGAAGGGCGAACCGCCGCAGGTCAGAGCAGCGAAGAAATAACGCACTTTGTAGAAGCGCTTGCCTGTGGAAAAGGCCTGCTCCAGATCGTCGGCGGTGCAGGCTCCGTCCACGCAGCTGGTCAGCGACCGGCGATAGGGCAGCTCGGTGAAGGCGACGATAGTCTGCCAGAGCATGTAGATGTTGATCAGCGTCATGATGAGAATGCTGCTGCTGCGCAGGGTCGGATTGACGTCGCTGGCCCAGTTGAGGAACAGATAGATAAAGATGAAGACGAAGATCAGGTATTTTGCGCCGCTGACCAGCATGTGGGGGATGGAGCCCATCTTCCAGTGCAGGCGAATGACCAAGGCGATAAAGACGATAAACATGATCGTCTGGAAATATATGCTCATGTCGACTTGGGCCAGTTGATCCAGCATGTGCGTCTCCTTGGCGTTGCGGTGCGCGCGCGTCGGCGTGGCGCGTCCGGGCCGACCGCCGGCCCGTCGCGCGGGACAGGGGAATGCTTTTCCGTCTGTGTACCTTCGAGGCCGGGCCTTGGCAACGGTCGAGGACGAATCCTCTGCCTGCAAATCGGCCCGGCCAGTCGCCTCAATCCTGGGCCAGGTGGTCTTCCACGGCCTGAATTTTGGCCGTCAGCCGACCGGCCTGGCCGGTGCGCCAGTCGATACGGATGGCCACATGAATGCGGGAACAATCCTTTTCCAATGCCTCTTTGCAGCGGGTGACCACGGCCAGGACCTCGTCCCATTCGCCTTCGATGCTCGTGGACATGGGCGAAAAAACGTAGGGCAGGCCGGATTCACGCACGATGCGGACGGCCCGGGCCACGTAGGCCGAGAGGCTGTCGCCCTTGTCCAGGGGAAAGATGGAGAAATCGAGAATGGCGCTCATGGGGCGTCCTCCTTGGTTGGGGTTGGCGTTTCGACGCGCACGGAGACGGCGTGGCTGCGGCCCTGGTCGTCGGTGACGGCGAAGCGGTGTTCGCCCGGGGTGGGTCGCCAGAACAGCCGACTGCCGGGCGGTCCCTGGGCGGCCAATTCGCCGTCCACGTACCAAGAGAGACGGTTGGTGGCGGCCGGAGCGTCGGCGGCCAGGGTGATCTGCTGGAACTCGGCCGGGACGTCGGGGCGCACGGCGTAGACCGTGGCCGGGCTGGGCGAGACAATGCGCGGGCCGGCCCCGGCCGTGCCCAGGCAGTCCGGGGCCAGGGGCGGGGGTGACTCGAAGGGGATGCCCGTCGACCGCCACCAGGACACGAGTTCGCCCGGATACTCCGTGACGGCGGCGGTGGCGGCTTCGTGGCCGGCGGCGCAATCGGCGGTCAGGCGCTCGCCGGTATGGGCGTCCACCAGGGTGCGGCGGTGGACCGGGCAGGGGGTCAGGCGGGTGCGGCCGGGAATGATCGTGGCCGGCACGCGCCGGGGGCAGTCCGGGCCGGGCAGTTCGCGGCTGTCGGCGCAGACCTCGATGGTGGCCAGGTTGAGGCCGGTCTTGGCCGCCGGACGCGAACCGTAGGGTTCGAGCGCCCGGAACAGCTCGAAAAGAATCGGCCCGGCATGGACCGCCCCCGAGATGCCGGCCACGGCCCGGCCGTCCATGTTGCCCACCCACACGCCGATGGCATAGCCGGCGCTTAGGCCCACGGCCCAGGCGTCGCGGTGCCCAAACGAGGTGCCGGTCTTCCAGGCCACCTGGGGCACGGCCAGGGCGCGCTCCCAGGAGGTGGGCAGATCGGGCCGCTCCAGGCGGGTCAGAATTTCGGTGGTCAGCGCGCAGGCTTCGGGCGAGAAAAGCCGCTCGGCCCGCACGGCCGGGGCATCGGCCAGAAAGACGGGCGGCCGGAATCGGCCGTCGTCGGCCAGGGTGGCGTAGAGGTTGGTCAGGGACAGAAGTGTGGCCTCGCCGCCGCCAAGGATCAGCGACAGGCCGTAGTGGCTGGCCGGCTTGTCCAGGCTGGCAAGGCCCCCTCGGTGCAGGAGGTCGAGGAAGGGGGCCGGGCCGACGTCGTTTAACAGCCGCACGGCCGGGATGTTGAGCGAGGTGATAAGCGCCTGTTCGGTCGTCACCCGGCCCCGGAACAGGCCGTCGTAGTTTTTGGGCGTATAGCCGCCAAAGCCGGTGGGGATGTCGAGCATCTGGCTTTGGGGAAAGACACGGCCCTGGTCCATGGCCAGGGCGTAGAGAAAGGGCTTTAAGGTCGAGCCGGGCGAGCGGCGGATGGTCGCGCCGTTAATTTGCCCGAACCGGGCGTCGCCGAACCAGTCCACGCCGCCGACTATGGCCCGGACCTCGCGGCTGGCCGGTTCGATGACCACGGCAGCCACGCTGCCAAGGCCCTGGGCGGCCAGCCAGCGGGCCCGGGAACGCAGCACGTCGGTGGCGGTCTTCTGGGCGGCCGGGTCCAGGGTGGTGTCGACGCGCGGCAGCGGGCCGGCCGCCTCGCGGGCCATCTGGGCGAAATGGGGTGCGGCGAACGGCAGCGCAGCCAGGCGCGTGGGCACTGGGGCGGCTGTGGCTTCCTTGGCCGCTTCGGGCGTGATGACGCCGCGCCGGGCCATGGCGGCCAGGAGCTTGTCGCGGGCCGCCTTGGCCGCTTCGGGCCGGCGCAGGGGATCAAGGCGCAGGGGCGAGCGGGGCAGGACCGTGAGAAGCGCGGCCTCGGCCAGGGACAGCTTGTCCGGCGTCTTGCCGAAATAGAGGGTGGCGGCCGCGCCCACGCCGACGATATTGCCGCCGTAGGGGGCCATGTTGAG
>JAEZEM010000404.1 GCA_023417745.1 Pseudomonadota bacterium | reverse complement strand
AGACCGAACCGGCCAAGCCGGCCCCAGCTGTGGAAACTCCCGCGCCGGCCGTTGCCACGGCTGCCGCGCCGCCGGCTGCCGGCCAGCCCGCCGCGTCCGTGGCCGCCCAGGCCCCGGCCGGTCCGGCCAAGCCCGACAAGGCCGGCAAGGAAGCCGCCGCCACGGCCATGATCGAGGCCTGGCGGGCCGCCTGGGAACGTGGCCGGGTGGGCGAATACGCCTCGTTCTACGCCGATAACGCCGTTCAGGGCGACAGCAAGGGCCGCGAGGCCATCCGCTCCCGCAAGGCCGATATCTGGAAGGGCAAGGCCCCGAAGAAAGTGGCCTTTTCCGACATGAAAATCACCCCGCGCCGCGACGGCTACGTGGTGACCTTCGTCCAGGACTATGAGAGCCGCGACGGCGGGTCGGACCGGGGCAAAAAAACGCTCTATCTGGCTCCCTCGGGCAACGGATTCGCCATCGTCGAAGAAAAATGGAGCAGGATGTAAATGGCGGGCAGCGGCCGGATCGACATTCTCATTTTGCGCGATGCGGCCGGAGTGGGGCGCTATCGTCTGCCGGTCTGGCTGGCCCGGGCGCTGGTGCTCATGCCCTTGCTCCTGCTGTTGCTCTTTGGCGCGGCCGTGGCCGTGGCCTACCATCTCTATGAGGGCAACCGGACTGATGCTACGCGTGCCGCCGCCCTGCGCCAGGAGATCGACGCGGCCGGCGAAAGCCTCATGCGCCTGGAGAACATCGAACGCACTCTGCGCTCCAAGGACGCCACCGAACTGGAAACCCTGCTCGGTTCCTACAATCCCGACAAGCCCGACTGGTTCAAGGTCCGGCCCGACGACCGCAAGGAACCGGCCCAGCCTGTCGCCGAGGCCGCCAAGGACCGGGTCGATCTGTCGAAGATTCTGGCCCGCGTCGACGCCAGCCAGGCCGGTGTGGACAATCTGAAGATCAAAATCGACAACAAGCGCCTGAACCTCGGCTTCGATCTCAGCAACGTCACGCCCCAGACCGGGCTGGTGGGCAAGGTCGAGGCCTCTCTCGTCGCCAACGACGGCACGCTGTGGCCCCTTAAGCCCGAGAAGGACGAGCTGTCCTTCCAGATTCAGCGTTTCAAGCAGATATCCTCCAGCTTGCCGCTGCCGGCCAAGCTCGAACCCCGGGACATCTACGGCCTGCGGCTGGTCATCACCGACCCCTCGGGCAAGCCCATTTTCGCCCAGGTCTATCCCCTGGCCAAGGACTGAGTCGCCCCATGTCGCGTTATTTCGTCAATTGCAATCTGCGGGTAGCCCGGCGCGAACCAAGGCTCCTGCACCGCCATCTGATCGACGGCGTGCCGGCCGAGCTGGGGCTGGACCCGCTGCTCCTCGACGCCACCGACGCCGCCTTTCACCGCGAGCTGGCTCGGCTGTTCGTCGACGCCGACGTGCCCGTCACCGTGCATCTGCCGTTTTTCGACCTCCAGCCCGGCAGCGCCGACGCCCGCATCCGGGCCGCCAGCCGCGACCGGCTGCTCGGGGCCATGGAAACGGCCGCCATCTACGCGCCGCGCCGCATGATCGGCCACGCCGCCTACGACCGCTTCCTCTACATCCGCTCCTTTCCCGACTGGGCGAAGCGTAGCGCCGACACCTGGGCGGCCGTGCTGGCCGCCTGGCCCGGCCATCCGCCCCTGTGCCTGGAAAACACCCACGAAACCGATCCCCTGACCGTTTCCGGGACCATCGCCGCCCTGCGTGAGCGCCTGCCGGCCGACCAAGCCGCCGCCGTCGGAGCCTGCTTCGACGTCGGCCACTGGTACAGCTTCGCCGAAGGCAAAAAGCGCGACAACCTGGACGCCTGGCTCGACGCCCTGGCCCCGTATCTGCTGCACCTGCACCTCCACGACAACGACGGCTCCTTCGACCAGCACCTCGGCCCCGGCCAGGGCGAAATCCCCTTCGAGGCGATTTTCGCCGGCCTGAGCGCCCGCCAGCTTACCCCCACCGCCACCTTCGAACCCCATACCCCCGAAGCCTTCGAGGCTGCCTTGGCCTTTGTGAAAGCGAAGGGGGAGTTTTTCGGGGCGTAGAGGGGGAAGATAGGGAGAGGTGAAAAGGTGAAGAGATGAAGAGGGGAAGAGGAAGATGCCTCCGGCGGCCGGGGGCCTGAGGCCCCCGGACCCCCCGACTGAAGAAAGGGGTAAAGGGGGTGTGGGCTGGATTTGGTTCTTTCGGCATGGATGCCCAGGAGAGGATTCGGGTACCTATGCCGGGACAGACCGTTGCTTCGGCGGCCCGGACTATCTGCCTGCCGTCTTGAGGGAAGAGGGGAGTCGGGGGCGTAGATTTGGCGCGGGGCTGCAGCAAGAGCAACATCCCGGATGGACTAACGAAAATGGCCGCAAGGAACTGAGAGGCGTCCGTTCCTTTTTCAGGAGTGGATAACCTCTCCACATGCGGCCATTTCGGGGATTACGACGTAGAAAGAGAACAGTCAATCGCACCTGCATGGCGCGATGCCCTGAAGAAAACCCGCGTCAGCGCAGATACGTCGGGATATTCATGAAAAGCTCCCGCGTGAAATTGAGCATCTTGTCCATCATCCAGGGGAAGGCCAGCAGCAGCGCGATGAACATGGACAGGATCTTC
>JAEZEM010000322.1 GCA_023417745.1 Pseudomonadota bacterium | reverse complement strand
CGGTCCTTGCTGGAGCCGTCGAGGTAGCAAAACGGCATCTGGCTGATGCTCATCCAGGACCGGATGATGTGGAGCATCTGCACGAACTGGGAGAAAACCAGCACCTTGTGGCCTTCCTCGATGCAGTCCGTGATGAGGTCCTTAAACGCGTCGAACTTGCCCGAGGGCAGATTGGTGTTGACGCCGGGCAGATCGAGCTTGAGCAGGCGCGGGTGGCAACAAATCTGGCGCAGCTTTAAAAGCGCGTCGAGAATCGACATCTGCGACTTGGCCATGCCCTTTTCGTCGACCGTGGCCAAGACCTGTTCCTTGAGCTTTTTGGCCAGGGCGGCGTAGAGTTCCAGCTGTTCGTCCAGCAGGTTGCAGTAGTAGGTGTTTTCCACCTTGGGCGGCAGATCCTTGGCCACTTCGTTTTTGGTGCGCCGCAGGATGAAGGGTTTGACCCGGCCGCGCAGATAATCCAGCGTCTCGGCGTCGCCGTCCTTGATGGGCTTGACGATGCCGCGCTGGAAGGCGTTTTGGCCGCCGAGGAAGCCCGGCATGAGGAACTCGAACAGCGACCACAGCTCGAAGAGATTGTTCTCAATGGGCGTGCCGGACAGGCAAAGCCGGGTCTTGCCGGCCAGACGCCGCACGGCCCGGGCAGTGATCGTATTGGGATTTTTGATGTTTTGCGCTTCGTCCAAAATGATGGAGGCGAATTCGTACTTGAGCAGCTCGTCGAGATCCCGGCGCAGCAGGGCATAGGTGGTGATGACGAGGTCGGATTCGGCGATGCGCTTGAACATGTTCTCGCGCCGCGCCCCGTAGATGATGAGCTGCTTGAGGTCGGGCACGAACTTTCCGGCCTCGCGCTCCCAGTTGGGCAACACCGAGGTCGGCACGACGATGAGATTGGGGCCGATGGCCCCGCGCTCGACGTTGTGCTGAATGAACGACAGGGTCTGGACGGTCTTGCCCAGGCCCATTTCGTCGGCCAGGATGCCGCCGAAGCCGTATTCGCGCAGGAAGTTGAGGTAGGAAAGCCCCTGGACCTGATAGGGCCGCAGGGTGGCGTTTAAGCCCTTGGGCGGCCGCACCTGGATGATCTCGCGGAAGCTGTGGATCTTCTGGCGCAGGTTGTTCCAGAACGAGTCGGTGCGGGCTTCGGGCATGTCCTCCAGAAGCTTGTCCAGAACCGGGGCCTCGAACTGCTTGAACTTGGTCTGGGGCGGCTTGTCCGTATCGTAGCCCAGGGCGCGCAGCTTGTGGGCGAGCTTTTCCAGCCACGATTCGGGCAGGCTGGTATACGAGCCGTCCTTGAGCTGGACATAGCGCTTGCCCTGGGTCCAGGCTTTCCAGATCTTTTCGATGGGCACCCGCTGGTCGTCGTACTGCACCTGCAGGTCGAGGTTGAACCACTTCTCCTCTTCCTTGGACTCCACCTCGGCCACGATGACCGGAGTGGACAGGCGCACCTTGTAGCGGGTCAGGTTCTTTTCGCCAAAGACCCGGTATTTCTCGATGAGCTTGGGGTAGGCGTCCAGAAGAAAGACGATGGCTTCCTCGGTCTCCAGGAACCAGTTGGCGTTGTTTCTGGCCTGGAAGCGCATTTCCACCAGCATGGAAATAAGCGCCTGCTCCTGGTCGCAGTCGCGGGCGATGAGATACGATTTGCCGTCGTGGAGATACGAGGCGGTCATGAGATCGGGGTTGGGACCGGGGACCGTGATCTCGCCGTGCTCGGTCTGGTAGACGTTTTGGATTTGCAGGGTCAGCAGGCTGCCTTCCTCGTCGAGGAAGATCTTCGGATCGAAGTTGGCCGGCACGAAAAACGGCTGCATTTTGACCAGGAACTCTTCCTGGCCGTACAGGTCGGTCATGGGCAGATGGGTCCACACCCGGTCGAGGAATTCCGACACGTCGGCGGTGGGGATAAAGGGCGGATTTTGCGCCATGTCCGACACGAGCTGCGGCGGCAGGCCGGTCTGGACCGGATAGAAGGCGTTTTTCCAGCACACCCAGATGGGCATCTGGCCGTAGAAATAGACCTCCTGCCCGAGGATCGAAAAGGGCGACTTGCCCGGGCTGCCGAGCAGGATGTCAAACGACAGGCCCTCTCCTTCCAGCTTGGGGGCGAGCTGCAGGCGCATGGTCTTGGACTCGATGCGCACGGGCTGTTCGGTGTCGCGCCAGTAGAGGTAGTATTCCTTGCCGATGGCCCAGAAAAACCAGGCCAGAAGCCCGGGCGGGATTTCCACCCGGTGGCCGGCATAGTCGAGGTGGTGTTCGAGCATCTCGGCCACCACCGGCAGGGTGGGGGACAACTCGGACCAGTCCGGGTTCTTGATGATCTGCTCCAGGGTGATCTCGGAGTGCACCTGGGAGATGCCGGACTTGTTCTGCCTGGCCCGGAAAAAGGCTACCTGGAGCCGGCCGGGCTCGGGGTGGAAGCGGAAGATGAGGTAATGGCGGCCGGGTTCGGGTTCGGGCTCGGTGGAGAAATAGGTGCGGAAGGTCTGCCGCCATTCCCCGCGTGAGGCCAGGGCGGCGCTGTCGCCGGTCTCGCCTTCGCCGGACTCCTCGTCCAGGGTGCGCAGGCATTTGAGCGCCGTGGCCCCGACATGGCGGCAGACGCCGGAAAAGGAATCCGGGCAGTTGCAGAAAAAATTGATGCTGTCTTCGCGCAGGTTGACCGAGAGTTCCGAGGCGTAGACCTGGAAATCGTCGCCCTGAACCTGGCCTTCCACATCCCAGAAGTGGTCGTGGCGGTTGACGGTGAGCTTTTGGATGCCGCCGCCGGCCACAATGGCGTGGGCGCCGTCCAGAATGTACTCAGGGACGGTTTCGCGAACGAATTCCCCAAGCAATGCTTTGATTTTGGTTTCGTCGTTTCCGTTGGCCATGGGCCTTGGACTCCTTGGTGCGACTTGCCGCGCGCCTGTCTCGCAACGGCTGCTGTGCAGGCCGACGCGGGGCGGACGGGTTCGGGCCGATTACCCGATTTCAGACCGTTTTGGAACGGAAATATTGCCGACGCCCTATGGGCCGGGCCGAGTCATGGGGCGCGGGAAAAAGCGCTTTTATTTTTGGGTGGCTCCGTATATGCAGTAGGTGCACGAGGCCTTGCGCATCCGCACCAATACGGTGTTTTGGGCGGTCGTAGCAAGCGAAAAGGAGAACTATGCGTCCGGCGCACGCGGCATTTTTCGTCCTGGTCCTGGGATTGCTCCTGCTTGGCGGCTGCGACGGCCCGTCCAAGCCGGAGGACAAGGCGGCCAAGCCGGCCGCGGCCTCGGCTCCGGCCGGAACAGCCGCGCCCCAGCCCCCGGCCGCCCCGGCCGGCCAGCCCGAGCCCGGCGGGCGCATCGTCATGGCCACCATCGGCGAGCCGTCCAACCTCATCCCCTACCTGGCTTCCGATTCGGCCTCCCACGAGGTGGCCGATCTGCTTTACGTGTCGCCGCTGCGCTACGACAAGGACATTCAGCTCGAATGCTTCGCCGCCGAGCGCTACGAAGTGGCCGAGGACGGCAAGCTCCTCAAGTTCTGGCTGCGCCCTGGCATCCGCTGGACCGACGGCGTGGAATTGACGGCCGAGGATGTGGAATTCACCTATAAGCTCATGATCGACCCCAAAACGCCCACGGCCTACGCCGAGGACTACAAGGTCATCTCCAGCTTCACGGTCACCGGCAAGTATTCCTTTGAAGTGCGCTACGACGAGCCCTTTGCCCGGGCCCTGGTCACCTGGGCCGGCTCCATCCTGCCCAAGCACCTGCTGGCCGGCCAGGACATGATGACCACCAAGTACGCCCGGGAGCCCATCGGCTGCGGCCCCTACATCCTGGACAAGTGGGAGCCGGGCAAGAGCCTGACCCTGCGCTGCAATGCCGACTACTTCGAGGGCCGGCCCTACATTGACCAGGTGGTCTACCGCATCATCCCGGACAGCTCGACCATGTTTCTGGAACTCAAGGCCGGCAATCTGGACATGATGGGCCTGACCCCCCAGCAGTACCTCTACCAGACCACGGGGCAGGCCTGGGACGCCGACTGGCGCAAGTACAAGTATCTGTCCTTCGGCTACACCTATCTGGGCTACAATCTCAAAAATCCGCTGTTCGCCGACGCCCGGGTGCGCCGGGCCCTGGCCCAGGCCGTGAACAAGGAAAGCGTCATCAAGGGCGCGCTGCTCGGCCTTGGCGTGCCCACCGTCGGCCCCTACAAGCCCGGTTCCTGGGTCTACGACACGACCATCACCGACTATGCCTACGATCCGGCCAAGGCCAAGGCGCTTCTGGCCGAAGCCGGCTGGACCGACCGCAACGGCGACGGCGTGCTGGAAGACGCCTCGGGGCGGGCGTTTTCCTTCACCATCCTCACCAACCAGGGCAACGAACAGCGCATCAAGACCGCCACCATCCTGCAAAGCGAACTGGGGGCCATCGGCATAAAGGTCGGCATCCGCACCGTGGAGTGGGCTTCTTTTCTCAAGGAATTCGTGGACAAGGGCAATTTTGACGCGGTCCTTCTGGCCTGGTCCATCGCCCAGGACCCGGACAACTTCAGCGTCTGGCACTCCAGCAGCGCCGTGCCCGGCGGGCTTAATTTCATCGGCTACAAGAATCCCGAGGTGGACGCGCTGCTGGAGCGCGGCCGGCGCACCCTGGATCAGGGCGAGCGCAAGAAGGCCTACGACGCCTTTCAAAAGATCCTCCACGACGACCAGCCCTACATGTTTCTCTATACGCCCTACAGCCTGCCCATCCTTACCGCCCGCATCCAGGGCGTGGTCCCGGCCCCGGCCGGCATCAGCTACAACTTCACCAAATGGTGGATTCCCCGCGACAAGCAGACCTTTCGTCTGGAATAGTCACCTTTTGGGGCGCGGCGGCGACGTCGCCGCGCCCTCCCTCACCCGTCTGGACCGCCGCCCGAGCGCGAGGCCATAAGCAGCATGATCCGCATCAACGAAATACTCGACAAGACCAGCACCTACCTCAATGAACAAGAGCAGGCGCTCATCACCAAGGCCTACGTCTTTTCCGCCGCCGCCCACGCCGGGCAGGTGCGCCTTTCCGGCGAACCCTACCTGTCCCATCCCCTGGAAGCCGCCGGCATCCTGGCCGACATGCGCCTGGACGCCGCCTCCATCGCCTCGGGCCTGCTCCACGACACCGTGGAGGACACCAAGGCCACCGTGGACGAGCTGGAGGAGCTTTTCGGCGAGGAAGTGGCCGACATCGTGGACGGGGTCACCAAAATAAGCCTCATCCCCTTCGAGACCAAGGAAGAGGCCCAGGCCGAAAACATCCGCAAGATGATCCTGGCCATGGCCGAGGACATCCGGGTGGTCTTGGTCAAGCTGGCCGACCGCCTGCACAACATGCGCACCCTGGAGTTTCAAAAGCCCCACAAGCAGGCGCTCATTGCCCAGGAGACCATGGACATCTACGCGCCCCTGGCCAACCGCCTGGGGCTGCACCGCATCAAGACCGAGCTGGAGGACTGGAGCTTTAGGTACTTAAAGCCCGACATCTACGCCCAGCTTGTGGAAGGGGTGGCCACCCACCACACCGTGGACGAGACCTTCATCGAACGGGTCATCGCCCACTTAAACGACCTCCTTATCCCCAACAACATCAAGGGCCGCATCGTGGGCCGGCGCAAGCACCTGTGGAGCGTGCACAACAAGATGCGCGTCCAGGGGCTGACCATCGACCAAGTCCACGATCTGGTCGCCTTTCGGGTCATCGTGGAAACCATCCGCGAATGCTACCATGTGCTGGGCCTGGTCCACTCCTTGTGGAAGCCCGTGCCGGGGCGCTTCAAGGACTACATCTCCATGCCCAAGGCCAACATGTACCAGAGCCTGCACACCACGGTGGTGGGCCCTGGCGGCGAGCGCATCGAGATCCAGATCCGCACCGAGGAGATGCACCGGCTGGCCGAGGAGGGCGTGGCCGCCCACTGGAAGTACAAGGAGCGCGAGAAGGGGAAGTTCAACCCCAAAGACGTGGAGCGCTTCCAGTGGCTGCGCCAGATCATGGACTGGCAGCGCGAACTCAAGGATTCCCGGGAGTTCGTCACCAACCTGCGCTTTGACCTCTTTCAGGACGAGGTCTACGTCTTCACGCCCAAGGGCGACGTCAAGGAACTGCCCGAAGGGGCCACGGCCGTGGATCTGGCCTTCCTCATCCACACCGCCGTTGGCGAGCACTGCGCCGGGGCCAAGGTCAACGGCAGGCTCGTGCCGCTGGAGACGCCGCTTAAAAACGGCGACACCGTCGAGATCATCACCGACAAGAACCGCCGGCCCAACCGCGACTGGCTCAAGTTCGTCAAGACGGCCAAGGCCCGCACCCGGGTCAAGCACTTCATCCGCACCGAGGAGCGCGAACGCTCCATCATCCTTGGCCGGGAGATGCTCGAAAAGCAGGGCCGCAAGGACGGCGTCAACATCAACAAGGCCATAAAAGACGGCTCCCTGCTGGCGCTGGCCCACGACATGTCCCTTATGGGCGTGGACGACATCCTCTCGGCTGTGGGCTATTCGCGCATCACGCCCAAAAAGATCATCGGTCGGCTCATGCCCAAACGCGAGGGCGAGGAGGCCGAAGCCGCCCTGGCCAAGGCCGATATCGCCGCCGCCCCGGAAACTGGAGCCGGCCCCAAGGGCAAACCCGGCGAGGGCGTGCGCATCCAGGGCGTGGACAACGTGCTGGTGCGTCTGGCCCAGTGCTGCAATCCGGTGCCCGGCGACGCCATCGTGGGCTATATTTCCCGCGGGCGGGGCATGGTGGTGCATACCCACGATTGCCCCAACATCCGCAACCTCGAATCCGAACGCCTTATTCAGGTGAACTGGGAGGGCGAAAAGGAACAACCCTATCCGGCTGGCCTGGCCATTCTGGCCAAGAACGAGAAGGGCGTTTTGGGCAAGATTTCCAATATCCTGGCCGACGAAGGCGTCAACATCGACTCCGGAGCCATCCATTCCAATGTGGACGGCACCACGGCCTTGGTTTTCCGCATTGAGGTGCGCGACGCCAGCCATCTCTACCGCACCATCGAACGGCTGCGAAAGCTCGATGCGGTCATCGACGTCAAGCGCCAGGCCGTCAACGACGACCTGGGCTCCTCGCTGGGCACGGCCGAACCGGGGGCGGGCGAGGCGTGATCCGTCGGCTGACGCTTATTGATTTCATGGCCCACGGCCGTACGGTCATCGACCTGCCGCCGGGGCTGACGGCGCTCACCGGCCCCAACAACTCCGGCAAATCGGCCGTGGTGGAGGCCCTGCGCTGTCTGACCGAGAATCCGCCGCCCAAGCACTGCATCCGCCACGGCGCGGCCGAGGCCCGGGTCGAGGCGGAGCTTTCTGACGGCACGGTCATCGCCTGGGTGCGCCGGCCCAAATACGCCCTCTACGAGGTCCGCCGGCCCGGGGCCGAAGCGCCGGACACCTACGCCAAGATGGGGCGCGGCATCGTGCCCGAGGACGTGCGCCGGCTCCTGCGCCTGGGGCCGGTGGCCCTGGACGGCGGCGAGACCGTGGACGTGCACCTGGGCAACCAGCGCGAGCCGGTGTTTCTGCTCACGGACAAATCCGGGCCAAAGCTGGCCGCCTTTTTCGCCGCCGCTTCGGAGGCCGCGCACCTCATCGCCATGCAGGCCGCCCTGGCCAAGCGCACGACCCAGAAGAAAGCCGAGAAAAAGCGCCTGGACAAAGCGCTGGCCGACCATGCCGCCGCTCTGGACCAGCTCGCCGCCTTGCCGGCCATCGAACTGGCCCTGGACCGGGCCGCCGGCCTGGAAGCGGCCCTGGCCGCCGGCCAGGCCGAGACCGACCGGCTGGCCGGGCTTTTGGCCGAGCGGGAGCGTCTGGCCGGGCGGGCAGCCATCCTTGGCGAGCGCGCCAGGCGGCTCTCCCAGCTTGCGTCGCCGCCGGCCCTGGCCGCGACCAGCCCTCTGGCCGAGACCGTGGGCCGGCAGCAGGCCCTTGGCCGGGCCGTGGCCCGGTTTGCCGCCCGGGTGGCCGCGCTGTCGCCG
>JAEZEM010000137.1 GCA_023417745.1 Pseudomonadota bacterium | reverse complement strand
AGATGCCTCCGGCGGCGGGGGGGCTTAGCCCCCCGGCCCCCCTGACGGGAAAACGTTATGGGGGAGGGGCGTGTGGCGTGTGGCGGGTCGGCGGGGGAGAGGCTAGCCAAGCGGCGAAACGGTCAGGGTCAGGCCGCCAAGGGCCACGGTGGACTTGAAAAAGGTGGTCGTCTCGGTGGAAGGGATGCCGGCTTTTGCCGCGTCGTAGTCGGCGGCGGCGTTCAGATACAGGCTCGTGCCGTGAACGCTCAGGTAGGAGGCCGGATCGGCTAGCAGCGTCGACAGATCAAGGCCGGAGCCGAGGCTCCCCGTGCCGTCGCTGAAGCTCACGGTCAGGCCGGCGGTCTGCGTGCCCAGTTCCGTGGAATAATCCGAAGGCGCGACGAAATTGACGATGCGCGCGTCGGTCGCATAGCTGGCGTCGCCGCCGGACAGGCCCATGGAGCCGAAGACCACGGCGGCGTAGCGCGTGTCGGCGTCGTCGGGATGCCCGGCCATGTAGGCCTGGGCGGCTGCGCCGCCGAGGCTGTGGCCGGTGACGTAGACCTGGCCGATGCCCCGGCTGTCCACGGCGGCGTCAAAGGCGGCCGTCTTGGCCGAGAGCTGGTCGTAGTAGCCCACGGTGTCGAACCAGTAGGCGGCGTCGGCGCTGCCGAGATAGGCGGTCAGGCCGTCCTTGGAATAATCGATGTCGTCGGTGCCGCGAAAGGCGATGATGGCCACGGTTTGGTTGTTGGCCACCGTGGTCCAGGCGTCGAAAGCGGCGCTGCCGGCCTTCGACGTGCCGTTGCCGTCGCCGTCAAGGTCGAGCTGGACGTAGCCGGCCCCTTCCAGGGCGGTAATGAGCGAAGTGTTCTGGCGGTAGCTGGCCTCGGTGAGAACGCCCAGGGAGGCGTCGAGATTGGCGGCGGTCAGGCTCATGGCGGTCCATTTCCGGCGGCGGGCGGCAACAGGCCGTTATCGCCGGGTAATTTTAACCAAGGTTACGCCCGACCGGGCTGGCCGTCAACAGGACGGGGCCTTTGGCACGCACCCGGAACAAGACGGGCTCTCGGGCGCTGCCCACGAAGCAGGGCTGTCCCTTTCTGGGGACGCGTCCCTAGGCCACCTTGACCATGGAGCGGCGCATGTCCTCGGCCGAGTGCATGTCCACGACCCGGCCTTCGCCGTAGCGCGCCACCTCGCCGCCGAAAAAGGCCACGTCGGCCGGGTCGTGGGTGACCATGACCAGCGGAATGTCCAGGCGGGCAAGGATGCCGGCCAGCTCGGCCCGCACCTTTTGACGAAGCGGAATGTCCAGGGCCGAGAAGGGTTCGTCCAGGAGCAGGGCGTCCGGTTCGCAGACCAGGGCTCTGGCCAGGGCCACGCGCTGGCGCTGGCCGCCGGAAATCCGGGCCGGACGCAGATCGGCTAAGGCCTCAATGCCAAAAAGCGCCAGGGTTTTCTGGACGTGTTCGGCGGCCTGGGGCGTGAGTCGGCCGGTCAGCGGCGAGAGGCCGAACGCGACGTTTTGCCGCACGGTGAGGTGGGGAAAAAGGGCGTAATCCTGAAACACGTAGCCGATGCGGCGAAGCCTGGGCGGCACGAAAACACCCTGGGCGGAATCGAAAAAGACCCGGCCGTCCACGCTGATGGAACCGGAGTCCGGGCGCAGCAGCCCGGCCAGGGCGCGAAGCGTCAGGGTTTTGCCCGAGCCCGAGGCCCCGAACAGCACGGCCCGGTTGCCGGACACGGCAAAGGCGGCGTTAAGATGGAATTCACGTCCGCCGCTGCGGTAGGCTTTCTGGATGTCCACGGCGATACGCATGGGCGGCTCCGATGGGCGGCTGGTTGGACGCTCCCGGGGCCGGCCCCGGGAGCGTCATGGAAACGACGGTCCTAGGGCTTCTTGAAGCCGTACTTGGCCAGGATGGCCTGACCCTTGGAGCCGGTGACAAAGGCCACGAAGGCGGCGGCGTCCTTCTTGTCCTTGGCGCCTTCCAGTACGGCGATGGGATAGGTGACCGGGGTTTCCACGGGCACTTCAAGGACAGTCTTGACCTTGTCGCCGCCCTGCTTGGCGTCGGTGGCGTAGACGAAGCCGGCGTCGACTTCGCCGCGGGTCAGATAGTCCAGCACCTGGCGCACGGACTCGGCCAGAACGAACTTGCCGGAGATGGCGTCCCACAGGCCGGTTTTGGTCAGCGCCGCCTTGGTGTAACGGCCGACGGGCACGGAGTCGGGGTTGCCGATGGCGATGCGCTTGGCGGCCGGGGTGGTGAGGTTGGTCAGGTCCTTGAGCTTGGCCGGGTTGTCGGCCGGAACGGCCATGACCAGGGCGTTTTGGGCGAAGTTGACCCGGGTCGGCACGTCGATGAGCTTTTTCTCGGCGGCCTGGTCCATGGTTTTCTGGTCGGCCGAGGCAAAGACGTCCACGGGCGCGCCCTGGGCCATCTGGGAGAGCAGCGCGCCGGAGGCGGCGAAATTAAACGTCACGTTGACGCCGGGGTGATCCTTGGCGAAAGCGCCCTTGATTTCATTAAAGGCGTCGGTGAGGCTGGCGGCGGCGGAGACGGTGATGTCGCCGGCGGCGGCCGGAGCGGCCAGGGACAGACACAGGGCCAAGGTGAGCAGCAGTTTCTTCATGAGCATTTCTTCCTCTAGGCTTTCGGTTTCACGATTCGGGCGACAAACACGAGAAGCGCCACGCAGGCCGCGGAAATGAGCAGCACCAGCTCATTGGCCAGGGCGTCGTTGCCGGCCTGGGTGGCGCTGTACACGGCTAAGGACAGGGTTTGCGTCTTGCCGGGCAGGTTGCCGGCCACCATGAGGGTGGCGCCGAACTCGCCCATGGCCCGGGCCAGGGCCAGCACCACGCCGGCCACGACCCCGCGCAGGGCCAAGGGAAACGAGACTCGCAAAAAAATGGCCGTCTCCGAAGCTCCCAGGGTTCTGGCCGCGTTTTCCAGATTGCCGTCCACGCCTTCGAAGGCCGCTCTGGCCGAACGATAGACCAGGGGAAAAGCCACCACCGCCGCCGCCACCACCGCGCCCTCCCAGGTGAACATGATCGTCACGCCGAAGGTGTTCCACAGCCAGGAGCCGATGATTCCGCGCCGGCCGAGCACCACGATGATGTAGTAGCCAAGGACCGTCGGCGGCAGCACCATGGGCAGCGTCAGCACGGCGTCGACGACGTCGCGGCCGGGGAAATCGCGCACCTGGGCCAGCCGGGCCAGACAGACCGCCGGGATGGTGGCCAGGGCCGTGGCCAGGGTGGCCACCTTGAAGGTGAGGAGCAGAGGCGGCAGGACGCTAGCGTCAAGCATGA
Organism: Pseudomonadota bacterium; assembly: GCA_023417745.1. Classification (GTDB taxonomy): domain Bacteria; phylum Desulfobacterota; class Desulfovibrionia; order Desulfovibrionales; family Desulfovibrionaceae; genus Solidesulfovibrio. The sequence goes on along the minus strand of JAEZEM010000137.1, from coordinate 9,134 downwards.
AAAGACGTCTCCCGTGTCAGTTGCCGCTGCGCCGCGACTAAACGAAACCATTTATGGCGCGGCGGACAATAATCATGGCAGCATACATGTATTTTTTGTAAGAAGTACAGAATGTCACGGCAATTAGAAAAGGGGTGTCACTTTGCGCGGTCGGCAGGCGTCGCCGCTGCACGCTTGATGAAGAAGCGTGAGCGTCAGGTGTTTTTGTATCGTCGCGTCAATCGTCTCGCTGACGTTTGCCGTGCCGGCGGTCTCGTTGGTCGTCGTGCTCCACGGGACAGGGAACCGGCTCGGGCGTTTTGCGCAAAAGCCTTTCAAGGAGGGCTTCGATAAGGGGCACAAGCATGGCGGCCTCCTGGGGATCATTCTCAATCTAGCAAACTTGATGCCATGGGGGGAGCCCCGACATTTCCCGAAAGTATAAGGCCTTGTCCAGTAAAAGGAAGCCTTGCCGCCAAAAAAGGCGGTGTTGTCCGACAGTTTTGTCGATTGTCGCGTGCTCGCGCAGGGCGGCTTCACAGCGGTTGTGGTCGGGCCGGACGTTGTGGCAAAAGAGCGGTTCGCGCCCGCCGGTTTTCTTCCGGGCGCTGGAGCAACCCCATGAGCGAATCGATCCCGTCCGAAGTCACCTTGCTTGAGCGCCGCCGCATCGAGGCGGCCATGCTGGCCGACGTTTACGCCGTTCTGGTCGAGCGCCTGGGCCGCGACGCCGCCCTGGCCGTCATTGAGGACACCGTGGCCCACGCCGCCAAGGCCGCCGGTCAGGCCTTTGCCGCCCAGGCCCCGGGCGGGCCGAACCTGGCGCATTTCGCCACGGTTTCGGCCATCTGGCAACGCGGCGCAGCGCTTGAGATCGCCAACGAACGGCGCGAACCCGGCCGCGTGGCCTTCGACGTCGTGCGTTGCCGCTATGCCGAAAGCTATCGGGAAATGGGCCTGCCCGAGGAACTGGCCGTTCGCGTGTCCTGCCTGCGCGATGCCGCCTTTGCCGCCGGCTACAGCCCCTGCCTGACCCTGGATCGCCCGGAGACCATCGCCTCTGGCGCGAAAAAATGTCCTTTCACCTTCACCTGGAACGACGCATGAGCATACGCCGCACTACCGTCAAGGCCGCCCTGGAAAGCCCGTCCCCTTGTCCCGAAATCCGCGTCATGGGCTGGGTGCGCACCCGCCGCGACGCCAAAGGCTTTTCCTTCCTGGAATTAAACGACGGTTCCTGCCTGGGCAACCTGCAGGTCATCATCGACGACACGGCCGAGGGCGCGGACATGGTCAAGTCGCTCGGCGTCGGCGCGTCGGTGGCCGTCACGGGCGAACTCGTCGCCTCGCCGGGCAAGGGCCAGCGCTACGAGATCCGGGCCGCTTCGGTCTCGCTCCTGGGCGCGGCCGACCCGGAAACCTATCCGCTCCAGAAAAAGCGCCATTCCGATGAATTCCTGCGCACCATCGCCCATTTGCGCCCGCGCACCAACAAGTACGGCGCGATGCTGCGCATCCGCTCGGCCCTGGCCCACGGCATCCACGACTATTTCGCCAAGGAGGGCTTCGCCCTGGTCCACACGCCGGTCATCACCGGCTCGGATTGCGAAGGAGCCGGCGAGATGTTTCGGGTGACCACCCTGGGTCCCGAGGCGGCCGCGCTGCCGGCGGCCGAGCGCGTCAGCCAGGACTTTTTCGGCAAGGAAGCCATGCTGACCGTCTCGGGCCAGCTCTCGGCCGAACCCCTGGCCCTCGCCCTGGGCCGGGTCTACACCTTCGGGCCGACCTTTCGGGCCGAGCACTCCGACACCTCGCGCCATGCCGCCGAGTTCTGGATGCTCGAACCCGAGATGGCTTTTGCCGATCTCGAAGACAACATGGACCTGGCCGAATCCCTGGTCACCCATCTGGTGCGGCTGGTGCTGGCCGAATGCGCCGAGGACTTCGGGCTTTTTGCCAAGTTCGTGGACCCGACCCTGCCCGCCACCCTGGAAAACCTGCTGGCCAAGCCTTTCGTGCGCCTGCCGTACGGCGAGGCGGTGGACATTCTCACGTCGTGCAAAAAGGCCTTCCAGTATCCGGTGGCCTTCGGGGCCGACCTGCAAAGCGAACACGAGCGCTATCTGGCCGAGGAGCACTTCAAGCGCCCGGTCATCGTGTACGACTACCCCAAGGACATCAAAGCCTTCTACATGCGCCAAAATGACGACGGCAAGACCGTTGGGGCCATGGACGTGCTTGTGCCGGGCATTGGCGAGCTGGTTGGCGGCAGCGCCCGCGAGGAGCGCTTGGACCGCCTGGAGGCCCGCATCGCGGAATTGGGGCTGCCCCTTGAGGCTTACTGGTGGTACCTCGACACCCGCCGCTTCGGCTCCGTACCCCACGCCGGCTTCGGTCTCGGGTTCGAGCGGCTGGTCATGCTCGTCACCGGCGTTACCAACATTCGCGACGTCATGGCCTTCCCGCGCACCTGGCGGCATCTGGAGTTCTAGGCCAGCGCCCTTGATCGAAGAAGCGGCGAGCCGCTTTTCATCTTCGAGCGATCGTGGTCGGCAAGGTTGCGTACGCCTTGTCGAAGGCCGGCGACTGCCGGCCGGCCAACGGCCGGCAGTCGTGAGGACATGACGGCGACGAGCAGTACGACGGACGCTTTTCAACGAACATGAGGTTCCGGTTGCGAACCACGGCGGCCCATCTTTCCGACGGAGAAGGATGGGCCGCTTTTTTGGGCGGCAAGGGATGTCGTCCGCTTTCGCGGGTCTTCCGGGGGACGGGGGCGTGAGACACGCGGATTTGGCGGAAAGCATGGCCGATGTCGCTGGTCGGCTGTGAAGAAAAAACATGCCGGATTGGCCGTGTTGCGGTAATGCGGCTTTTTCATTATGGTATGGTTTTGTGACGTTTCGCCATGGTATTTTCGGCAAAATGGATTTCGGACTGGATGGACCGAAACGACGTCATCGGGAGCGACGAATGGATACGGTCGAGTTTTCCCTTGTCGTACCCTGCTATAATGAAGAAGATGTTTTGCCGCTTTTTCATGCGGAAGTTGTTCCGGCCCTTGAGGCGGCCTTGGGAACGGATTGGGAAATCATCCTGGTTGATGACGGCAGCCGAGATCGCTCACGCCAGCTGATTATCGGCTTGCACCTGCAACAGCCGCGCATCAAAGGCGTATTTCTCAGCCGCAATTTTGGCCACCAGGCAGCAGTGGACACCGGACTGTGCCATGCCAAGGGGCGTTTTGTCGGGGTGATGGATTGTGATTTGCAAGACCCTGTCCAAGTTTTGTTGGCCATGTACGCCAAATGCAAATCCGGGGTGGATGTCTGCTACGGCGTGCGGGCCAGACGCGATTCCCCCTGGCTGCTCAAGTTTTTTTACTCGTTTTTTTATTTGATCATGCACAAGGTGGCCTCCCACGACTGGCCCAGGGACGCCGGGGACTTCTGCGTCGTCTCGCGCAAGGCCCTCGACGCCGTCCTGGCCCTGCCGGAAAATTCCCGAATGTTTCGCGGACTGCGTTCCTGGGTCGGGTTTTCGCAGTTGGGATTTTCCTACGACCGGCCCAAACGTCGCTCCGGGAAGAGCAAGTACAACCTGCGCAAGCTTGTGGATTTGGCCTTGCTCGGCTTCGTCGGCTTCACCGATTTTCCCCTGCGCTTCATTGGCGTCTTTGGTTTTGCCGTGGGCCTGTTTGCCTGCCTGCTCATGCTTTTTGTGGTGCTCAACCGTTTTTTTCCCCAGTTTTCCCTGTTCGGCTACTGGGTCGGCGTCAGTCCTGTGGCCACGACCATTTTGGTCATTTTCCTCTTTTTCATGAGCATTCTCTTCGTTTTTCTCGGCGTCATCGGCGAATACATCCGGGTGCTGCTGCAGGAAGTGAAAGGCAGGCCCTTTGCTATTGTCGACAGGACGGTGGGCGAGGTCGCCCAGCCGAACACGCCGGCCAGAAACTGGAGAAGGGGGTAGGCGGCAGCGATGCGAAACGTCGTCCATCTGTCCGAGGCCTTGCCCGTCAACATGACGGACTATTGGCATGACATTGCCAGCCTGGAGCATTTCTGGGTGCGTCGCCGCCTGGAAGTCTTTCGCGCCCTGGCCGGCCAGGCGGCCCGGGACATGGCCCCGGCGGCCGACGTCGGCTGCGGCCGGGGGCTTTTGCAAAGTCAGCTGGAATGGGAATACGGTCTGGCCGTGGACGGCTTCGATCTCGACGAAAACGCCTTGACCCACAACGTGAGCACGTCAAGCGGCCTTTACCTCTACAACATCCACGACCGGCTGCCCGAACTGGCCGAGAAGTACAAAACGATCTTCCTCTTTGACGTGCTGGAGCATGTCGCGGACGAACTGGGTTTTTTAGCGTCCGCCTTGCACCATTTGCAGCCCGGCGGTCTGCTCTACGTCAACCTGCCGGCCTACCAGCATCTTTTCTCCGCTTACGACACCATGGCCGGCCATTTGCGGCGTTACACCCTGGCCCAGGCCGAAGACCTTGGCCGCAGGGCCGGCCTGCGTCTGGTCGCCTCCACCTATTGGGGCGCGCCGTATTATCCGCTGCTGATGGTGCGCAAGTTCCTGCTGCGGCTCAAGAAAACGGAAAGCGACATTGTCGCCACGGGGTTTGACGCCAAAAGCGATTGGCTCAACACGGCCCTTGGCCATATCGGGCGTCTGGAGCCGCTGCCCCAACGCCTGTTTGGCACTTCCGTCATGCTGGCCTGGCAAAAAGCGGGGTAACCCGGCCCCTGGCCGGCGGTCTCGGGGGATGGCGTCGCCAGGAGCGACCGGCTTGGCGGCGCGAAAACCGCCGTGTCGTGTCCCCTTGAAAAATACGCTAGTATTTTTTAATAAAATTTAATTATTTTAACGTGTTGCCAGCGAAATGTCCTGTGCGTTTTGCCTGGTCGCGACACGAGCCGGTCGCTTGTGCCGGCCGGACCCGTGCTGCGTCCGGCCGCGCCGGCCTCTTGGCGCTATAACGCCGGGTCGCAGACCGTTTCCAGGCACTGTGCGGCCATGGGCAGGCGCACGTGAAAGGCGCTGCCTTCCCCGAGCCGCGACTCGGCCCAGATGCGGCCGCCGTAGTGGCGCACGATCTGGCGGCAGATGGCCAGGCCCAGGCCCGTGCCCTTGATGGTCGGGCTGACGATGGTGTCGCCGCGCCCCACCTGATGGAACCTGTCGAAAATCGATTCGAGCTGATCGGCCGGAATGCCGACGCCCTGGTCGCGCACGGTCATGAGCACGGCTTCGGTTTCGGCCCGCACCTCCAGGACGACCTCGCCCTGTTCGGTGAATTTGACGGCGTTTTGCAGCAGGTTGGCGATGACCTGCACGAGTTGGTCCGGGTCCATGAGCAGCGGCGGGGCCGAGGCATCGGCGAGAAAACGGAAGCGGATTTCCGGGTGTTGGGCCAGCAGCCCTTCAACGGACTGCACGGCTTGGCGCAGCACCGCCACCGGATCGATGCATTGGTCACGCCACTGCATGTTGCCGGATTCGATGCGATTGAGGTCGAGGACGTCGTTAATCAGGCGCGTGAGGCGTTCGGCCTCGCCGTAGACCACGCCGAGATTGTGGGCGATGCGCTTGGCCCGGGCGGCCAGGGCGGGCTTGTCGCCGGCAAGCGGGCTGAAATGTTCGCCAAATTCCCGGCCGATAAGCTTGGCAAATCCCAGGATCGACGTCAGCGGCGTGCGCAACTCATGGGAGACGGTGGAGAGAAAGGCCGATTTGAGCCGGTCGAGTTCACTTAAGCGGATGTTGGCTTCGGCCAGTTCCATGGCCTGTTCGCGCAGCTCCCGGGTGCGTTCTTCCACTTCCTCTTCCAGGCGCTGCCGGTGGGCCCGCAGTTCCGCCTCAACGGTCTTGACCGCGCTCAAATCCGAAAACATTCCCAGGGAGCCGGCGAAGTTGCCGTGTTCGTCCGGCAGGGGGCTGGCGGAGATGAGCACCCAGAGCATCGTGCCGTCGCGGCGCTGGATGCACTGTTCGAACACGTCGCTGAAGCCTTCCCGGCGACGTTGCTGTTGCCGCGCGGCCCGCTGCTGGCTTTCTGGCGGCAGGAACTCGGCCAGATTGCGGCCCAACAGCTCATGGGGCGCATACCCCAGCATGTCGGCCATGCGCTTGTTGACGAAGGTGGTGTTGTAGTTCACGTCGTGGACCCACACGCCCTCGTGAGCCGTTTCCACGATGCCCCGGAACATGGCTTCGCTTTGACGCAACGCCGCTTCGCGCCGTTCCCGGTCCGTGACGTCGCGAATGGCCTCGATGGCCCCGTTGACTTGGCCGAACTCGTCGTAGAGGGCCACGGCCTTGACCCAGACATGGCGTTCGCCGCCGGGCATGGCGGTCAGGGTGACCTCGGCGATGATTTCGCCTTGGGCGATGTCGGCGACCTGGTAGCGCGAGTCGGGCGTGGAAACAGCCCCCCGGGCATAATCCAAGAGAAGCGGGACGGGTTGGCCGTAAAATGCCGCGCCGTAAGCGAAATCGCCCTTGCCGAGCATGTCGGCGGCGGCGATGCTGGTTAAACGCTCCAAGGCCTTGTTCCAGAAGGTGACCCGGCCGTCCCGGTCTACGGCAAAGGCGGGGTCGGGCAGAAAATCGATGATTTCCGAGAGGCTGCGATCCCGGGCCTTGATGCTGGCCTGGGCCTGGCGCAGTTCGTCGATGCGCCTGGCCTGTTCGAAATTGGCCACGGCCAGGGCCGAGAGGTGGTTGGCGAAGTGGTGCAGGGCCTGGCAGATTTTTTCAAACCGGGCTAGGGGCATACGCGGCACTTCGGCCAGGGCGGCCCGGAAGGCCGCCTCGTCGGCCCCAATTTCTCGAGCATAGGCGACCATGGCCTCAAAGTCGGCATCTTCGGCCAGGACTTGCCCTACCATCCAGTTGGCGATGTGGCGATCGCCGACATGAATGGCCGTGCCGCCGTCGAAGAGACCGCCGCTCAGGCACCGTCGCACCATGGGGCCGTCCGGCATCCCCTGGCCCAGACAGACGTCGGAGCGGATGCAGTTGGCCAGGCCCTTGGGCGTGCCGCGAATGACTTTGGCGCACAGGGTGGTGAAATTGCTCGGCCGGGTCAGCGGCCGGCCTTGGGGATCGGTAATCAGCGAGGCCACGCCCGAAGCGGCGGCAAAAGCGTCCTGGATGCGCTGGATTTCCTCAATGTGGAACAGATCCTCGAATCGAAGCCGGGTCGGATCGGCGGACCAAGCGCCCTCATGGCGGGGCAGGCCGCAAACGTCCTGGGTTTCCGGGGCGTCGCATACGGAGGGCTGATCCTGGGACATGGCGGCTCGCTTCGTTTCTAAACCACAAAAGCGTGACAACAATAGCGCATACGGTGGGTTTTATACAATGGCTAATTTCTCTCGACAACGCGGCGCTCCTGTCCTGCCAGAGCGGCCTGGGCGAGACGTTCGGGGGGGCCTGCGGCGGCCAATGGGGGGCAACCGTGCCGTCCGCATCCGTTTGTCAGGGTTTGCCCATGCTGCGGCAGCCAAAAGGCCCCGGTCGGAACAGCTCCGGCCGGGGCCTTTTGGCATGGTGGGGCTCAAATATCGTCAGGCGGCGTGCACTAGACGGTGCATGGCCTTGGCCAGGGCCGGCTCCAGGGGGACAATGGTCGTTGGTACGCCCGGCGCGTCCTCGTACATTTTCCAGTAGTCCTCGAAGGCCTGGTCGATGGTGCGCTTTTCGGCGTAGTCCCGGCCGGCCCGGCCCATGGCCCGCAGGAGTTCGGGATCGGCCAGCAGGCCGGCCATGGCCGCGTGGAGCGCCTCGGCGTCGCCGGCCGGGACCACCACGCCGGTTTCGCCGGGCACGATGTTTTCCATGGGGCCGCCCTGGTTGGTGACGATGATCGGCAGGCCCGAGGCTTGCGCTTCCAGGACCACGTTGCCGAAGGTGTCGGTGGCGCTGGGGAAGACGAACAGGTCGCAGGCGGCGAAAAGACCGGCCAGCTCCTCGCCTTCGCGGTAGCCGGTGAAGACCGTGGGCGTGCCGGCAAGCTGCGCGCGCAGCTCGTCGAGGTAGGGACCGTCGCCCACGATGCACAGGCTGGCCTCGGGATGCTGGCTGATAAGCCGGCGGAAGGCCGCGGCCAGCAGATGCAGGTCCTTTTCCCGGGACACCCGGCCGGCGTAGAGCAGGCGCGGGCCGCTGCCCAGGCCGAAGCGCGCCGCGAGATCCTCGTCGCGTTTGGCCGGATCGAAGCGGACCACGTCCACGCCGCGCGGGAAAAGCCGCAGCTTGGCCGGGTCCAGCCCTTTTTCGGCCAGTTCCCGGCCGGTTTCTTTGGACGGCACGTACACCAAATCCATCTGGTTGTAGTTCCAGATGATGCACTTCCAGGTGAGGTCTTCCATGGCCTCGTCGCCGGTGAGGATCTGGGCGTATTGGGGCAGGGCCGTGTGGTAGGTGCCGTAGATGGGCAGGCGAAGCGTCTTGGCGATGCATAGGGCGGCCAGGCCGATGGGGCCGGGGGTGGCCGAGTGGATGCGGGTGAAGTTGCCGGCGTAGACGGAGTGGAGCATTTCCAGCAGGGGCGGGTAGTAGAGCTTCTGGTCGGGGTATTCGGCCAGGCTGTAGACGCCGATTGGCGTGAACTGCTGCACGCCCGGCTCGAAGACGCGCGGACCGTGGTCGCAGGTATAGATGCTTAAGGACTTGCCGGTTTTGATGGCCAGCTCGGCCTGTTGGCGCAGGGTGCCGGACACGCCGTTTATTTCGTGGAAGGTGTCGGTAAAGTGGGCCACGCGCACGGCGGCGTCCTTGCCGTTTTGGCCGGTGAGCGCCAGCCTGGCCTGACTGCTGAACTGCCGGTCCTTGGTGAAGATGGAATAGGCCAGGAAATAGGGGGCAAGCATGGTGTAGAGCGCCCCGGCCGAGCCCAGGGCCCCGAAGATGTCGAAGACGTTGGCTCCGCTGACGTGATCGAGCAGCGAGCCGGCGAAATGGGCGGCCACCCGGTTGGTGGCTCGGTTGACGAAGGAGAACCAGCCGTTTTCCAGGCTGTCGTTGCCAAGGACGCCGGCCCTGGCGAATTCCATGAGCGCCGGGTCGGAGTGGATAAGCGATTCCGTCTCGGTGCGGATAAGCTCCCGAAGCGGGGTGCTGGCGCTCTTGCGGCGGCGGGTCAG
>JAEZEM010000302.1 GCA_023417745.1 Pseudomonadota bacterium | reverse complement strand
ATTACGGAATTTGTTAATAATATTCCATACCGCCTGTCAATCGCCCTTCTTCGTCACGGCAGGCAGGACAGGAAAAAACATGTCTTCCCACGCCATCGCCCAGCTTGCCCAGGCCATTGCCGACATCCTTGAAAGGGGTCTTCCCCAGGACGAAGCCGCCCTGCACTGCATCCGCTCCACCCACGGCGAGCTGTCCCCGGCGGCCATCGCCGCCCTGGCCGCCGACGAGGACGATCCCCAAGCCGCGCCGCTTTTGGAATTGCTCCTTTTCCCGGGCCGGCAAACTGCCCTGGAACTGGAGGAGGCCATGGCCCGGGCCGCCCTCGGGCCGGCCGACCTGCCGGCCCTGGCCCAGGCCCTGGCCGAGCTTGGGCCGCGTCCCACCGCCCTGCTCCCGGACGGCGAGGTCGTGCCTCTCCCGGTCCTGGAGCTGGACCAGGCGGCCCGGCTCGTGGCCCGGCTGGCCCCCCACCGCACCCTGCCGGCCTCGGCCCGGGAGGCCGCCCAGGCCGCCTACCCCGGCCTGGGCCGACGTCTGGCCGCCGACGCCCGCCAGATCGGGCCGGTCTGGTCCCGGGGAGCCTTGGCCTTTTTCGGCAATTGCCTCAAACGCCTGCCGGCCGTGCGCCCGGACCCGGAAAAAGCCGCATCGGTGGCGCGATTTGTCCTGCGCTTGCTGGCCGATCTGCCGGAGAACGCCTTGCCCCTGCCGGCGCTCATGGCCAGGCAAGCCCGGCTCGTCGCCCAACTGCGCCGGGCCAGGCTCCAGGAAGAGGCCCTGGCCAAGAGCAACTACGAGACGCTGATTATGGCCGGCAACCGCCTGCCCTATCTCCATGCTCCGGACATCGCCGAGGAACTGGCCCTGGCCGAGGCGGCCATCCTGGCTGTCACGGGCCGGCCCGCGCCCGAAACCGGGCCGAGTTGCCAGGACCTGGGCGCGTTTGCGGAAATGGGAGAGGTGTTCGCCGCCCTGGACGATCAGGAGGCCGGGGAGCCGGAAGGCTCGCGATAAAGGGGCAGACGCACCCGGATATGGGTGCCGGCCGTCTCGTCGGTCTCCCAGTGCAGTTCGCCGCCGTGCAGCCGGGCGATGGTGCGGGCGATGTAGGCCCCAAGGCCGGTGCCGCCGGGCTTGCCGCTGGTGGCGTACTTGGCGGCGAAACGCCCGCGGATGTCGACGGGAATGACCCCGTGGTTGTGGACGCCGGCCACGGCCGCGTCGGCCTCCACGGCCAGGGACAGGGTGACGGCCGTGCCCGGGGGCGCGGCTTCCAGGGCGTTGGTGACAAGATTGGAAAAAGCCGTGGCTAAAAGCCCTTCCTCGCCAGCGGCCAGGGGGCCGTCGTCGTCCTCCCGGAAGCCCGGGCCAAGGGCCAGCTCGGCCTGTCGCCGCCGGGCCAGGGGAACGGCCAGGGAGGCCTGGCGGCGCAGCAGCGCGGCCAGGGCCACAGGCTGGGGCCGCAGTTCGTAGCGCCCCTGCTCGATGCGGCACAGATCAAGGTTGCGCGACACCATGTCGCCAAGGCCGGCGGCGGTGTCCCGGATGACCGTGGCGATTTCCCGCTGCTTGTCGGTCAGCTCCCCCTCGGCCAAGTGGCCGGCCAGTCCGGCGATGCCGGCCAAGGGCGAGCGCAGGTCATGGCGCAGCATCTGCTCCACCCGGTCCCGGGCCTCCTCGGCCCGCACCCGCTCGGTGACGTCGTGGATGATGGAAAAAAGCAGTGTGCGCCCCAGATACTCCACCGGCCCGGTATAGACCTCCACCTCGCGCACCTCGCCGCTGGCCAGCTTGTGCCGGAAGCGGAAAAATCGCCGCTCGGCGTCGCTGGTCAGGGCCATCTCCTGGCGCGTCGCGTCCTCGCCGGCGGCGTTGATGTCCCAGATGGACAGGTGCTGGATGTCTTCCAGGGCATAGCCGTAGAACCGGCAAGCGGCCGGATTGGCGTCCACGATGCGGCCCGTGGCCGGATCGATCAGCAGCTTGATGGCGATGTTGGAAAAAAACATGGCCCGATGCCGGGCTTCGGAATCGGCTAGGGCGGCGGCCATCTCCTGATGCGACAGCAGGATGGCCAGCCCCGTGGCCAGACGCTCCAGCCGGGCCACGGCCGGGCCGTCCAGCCTGTCCGGCCGGCGGTCGTTGACCTGGAGCAGGCCGTGGGTGGTGCCGGCGGCGCGTAGCGGTATAAGGACCACGGTCTCGTAGCCGGCGGCGTTGCAGCGATTGCGGGTTCCGGGCGGCAGGGAACCGGCCTGGGCCAGAAGCCTTGAGGTAGAGCCGGCGACAAAGCTGCCAAAGGCCGTGAACCAGGGCTGGCGGGGATCGACGCGGCCCTCGATGACCGCGCCGCACAGGCATTCAAGCACCGGCCGGGCGGCCGGATCAGCGGCGGCGTTCCCGGGCCTGGCGCACAGCGACGACTCAGCGGCGACGAAACCGGCGGCAAAGCCGTCGGCCGCGAAATAGGGGTAATCGTCGCCCTGGCGCAAACGGATGCCCACGGCGTCGCAGCCCGTGACCCGGCGCACGATTCGCGCCGCCACGCCCAAAAGCGCCTCGCGGTCGGGCACGGCCTCCAGCAAGGCCGCCCCGTCCTCCAGGTCGCCCTCGCTTGCCGTCGCCGGTTCCCGGAGCTTTTCCATGGCCCGACAGTAGCACCAGGCCTCGGACAATCACAAGGGCGCGGTCAAGGGCAGGACGCAAAAAACGTCCGGCCGCCGACTGGCGACGGCCGAACGCGTCAAAAGCAGGCGGTGATCCTGGCCAGCATGGCCGCGAAGAGTCCGGCCTCTTCCGGGGACAGGGCGCACAGGATCTCCTGGGTGAGCTGGGCGTGGAGCTTGTGGTGCTCGGCAAAAAGTCGCCCGCCCTCGGGGGTCAGCCCCACCCGGATGGAGCGGCGGTCGGTCTCGTGGGGTTTTCGGGCCACGAAGCCGCCCCGCTCCAGCCGGTCCACCAGCACGGTGAGCGACCCGGTGGTGATGCCCATCTTGGCGGCAAGCTCCGTCATGCGCAGGTCGCCGTCGGCCCCAAGGATCTCCAGCGTATGCATCTGGGGCAGCGACAGCCCCGATTCCTTGACCACGCCATGCTCCCACGAGGAAAACTTCTCGTAGAATTCAATAAGCAGACGCGTGAGCTGTTCGTTTTCCATGCCTTACCGTTTGGCGGCGGCGACGGCCGGCTCGGCGGTAAACGCCAGGCTGGCCGAGGACAAAACCACCACGATGGAGCCGATGTTGTGGAAAAGCGCCGCCGCCACAGGCGACAGCAGGCCATAGCCGCTGCCAAGGATGGCCACGGAGTTGAAAAAAAGCCCCAGGCCGATGTTGACGGCGATCATTTTGGTCATGCGCCGGCCAAGATAGACCAGAAACGGCAGCCGGCCAAGGTCGTCGTTGGCCAGGGCGATGTCGGCGGTCTCCAGGGCCACATCCGAGCCGGCCGCGCCCATGGCCACGCCCACGTTGGCTCTGGCCAGGGCCGGGGCGTCGTTGACGCCGTCGCCGACAAAAAGCACCCGGCGGCCCTTTTTCTGGAAGTCGGCCAGGATGTCGAGCTTGTCCTTGGGCTTGAGCCCGGACCAGACGTCGGACACCCCGATCTGGCCGGCCAGGGTGGCCACGGCCTTGTCGTGATCGCCGGACAGAATGCCCACGGTCGAAAGACCCAGGCCGCGCAGGCCGGCCACGGCGGCGGCCGCTTCGTCCTTGACGGTATCGGACACGGCTAAAAGGCCAATGACCGCCCCGCCCTTTCGCACCACCAGCCCCGTGGCCCCCCGGGCGTACATCGCCTCCAGGCAATCGGCCAGACGCGGCGGCAAGGCGGCGACCCCGCCCATCATCTCCGGGCTGCCCACTTCCACCACCTCGCCAGCGAGTTCCCCCCGAAGCCCCAGCCCGGCCTCGGCGGTCATGGAATCGGCCAGGAGCGCCTCGACGCCGGCCGCTTTGGCGGCGTCCAGCACGGCCACGGCCAACGGATGGTTGCAGTGCCGCTCCAGGCAGGCGGCGCAGCCCAGGACCTCGGCCTCGCTCACGCCGTCGGCCGGGATCACGGCCTCGACCACGGGCCGGCCCAGAGTCAGGGTGCCGGTCTTGTCAAAAAGGGCCACGTCGGCCCGAGCCACCTCTTCCAGATACTGGCCGCCTTTTATAAGGATGCCCCGCTTGGCCGCCCGACCGATGGCCGCCACCGTGGCCGTGGGCGCGGCCATGAGCAGCGCGCAGGGACAGCCGGCCACCAGCACGGCTACGGCCCGGCCGACGTCACCGCTAAGGAGCCAAGCCAAGGCGGCGCAGGCCAGGACCAGAGGCGTGAAATACTTGGCGTAGTTGTCGACGATGCGCCCGGCCCGGGGCTTGCCGGCCTCGGCCGCGACCACGAGCTTCACCACCTTGCCGAAGGTCGAATCCTCGCCGACCTTGGTGGCCCGGGCCGTCACCCGGCCGGTGTAGTTGAGGGTGCCGGCCAGGATCGTGTCGCCGGGGACCCGCTCGCGCGGCAAGGATTCGCCGGTCAGGGCCGACTCGTCCACGGCGGTGGTTCCGGCCTCAATAACCGCGTCCACCGGGATGCGCTCGCCCGGACGCACCATGACCAGATCGCCGGCCTTGACCTCAGCCACCGACACCAGCCGCTCCGCACCGTCCGGGCCGACCACGGTCGCCTCCTGCGGGGCCAGCTTGGCCAGGGCCTCGATGGACCGCCTGGCCCCGTCGCTGACCGCCTCCTCCACCAGCGCCCCAAGGGTCATAATAAAGCTCACCACGGCGGCGGTGAGGAGTTCGCCCTGAAGGATGGAGGCCACAATGGCGATGCTCACCAGTTCGTCGACGTTGACCCGGCGCTCCATGACGCCCTTGGCCGCCTCGACCACGATGGGCGCGCCGTTTATGGCCACCGCCGCCAAGGCAAACGCGCCGGCCCAAAAGCCCCAACCGTTCTCGCCCAGTATCCAGGCGACCAGGGCCAGCGCCCCGCCGCCCAGGCACACGGCGAAATCCTTGAAGGAGAAAAGCCCCCGATAGTCGCCAAGGTTCGAAAATCGTCCGATCATGGGTACACCTCGTTAGTGATCGAAATAGAAGACGAAGAGTGCCTCCGGCGGCCGGGGGCCGACCGCCCCCCCGGACCCCCCAACGGGAAGAAAGGGGGTCTTGTCGGGCCGCCGGAGGGGTCGCGTGCAAGCCGAGGCAGGTGATCGGGCTCAAGATACCCACCATTTCTGCCAGCTCTTTTCCGGTCCCTGCCCGGCAGCCTTGCCCTCCGGCTTGTCGGCGATCCTTGCCCAGTGAGCCTTGGGCTTTGCCCGGCGGCTTGGGCCGGACGGCCCTGGTTCCGGATCCCGGCAACGCCGTTGTCTTGAAGACGGGATATCTCTATTGCATGAAATTTTGATTGTCAAATATCTTGAAAAACAAAAAGGCGGGGAAGTCGCCCTCCCCGCCTCACGTCTGAACAAGTGGCAGGTGTTACAAACCCTTTTCGGCCATGAAGGCGACCAGGTCGGACACCCGGCAGGAATAACCCCATTCGTTGTCGTACCAGGCCAGGACCTTGGCCATGTCGCCGCCCTGGACGAAGGTGTATTCGCCGTCCACGATGGAGGAACGGGAATCGGCTTTGAAGTCCGAGGACACCAGCGGCAGGTCGGAGAAGCCCAGAATCCCCTTGAGCGGCCCGTCGGCGGCGGTTTTGAGCGCCGCGCGCAGGTCGTCGGTGGTGGTGGCTTTTTCAAGCTGCACCACGAAATCGACCAGGGAGACGGTGGGGGTCGGCACGCGCACGGACAGTCCCGAGAATTTGCCCTTGAGGTCCGGGATGACCAGGGCCACGGCCTGGGCCGCGCCGGTGGAGGTCGGGATCATGTTGCAGGCGGCGGCCCGGGCCCGGCGCAAGTCCTTGTGGGGCAGGTCCAGGATGCGCTGGTCGTTGGTGTAGGCGTGAATGGTGGTCATCACGCCCTTGACGATGCCGAACTGCTCATGGACCACCTTGGCCACCGGAGCCAGGCAGTTGGTGGTGCAGGAGGCGTTGGAAATGATGTGGTGGGCGGCCGGGTCGTACTTGTCGTCGTTGACGCCAAGGACGATGGTCAGGTCCTCTTCCTTGGCCGGCGAGGTGATGATGACCTTTTTCGCGCCGGCGTCGATGTGCGCCTGGCACTTGGGGCCGGTGCGGAAGATGCCGGTGGATTCGATGACCACGTCCACGCCGAGTTCGCCCCAGGGCAGGCCCTTGGGGTCGCGTTCGGCGAAGTTGCGGATGTGCCAGTCGCCGACCACCATGACGTCGCCTTCGACCCGGGCGGCCACGGGCAGCTTGCCGTAGTTGGTGTCGTAGGACAGCAGATGGGCGTTGGTGGCCACGTCGAAAAGATCATTGATGGCGACCACGTCCATGGCCTCGGCGTGGCGTTCCAGAATGGCTTTGAGGACTTGCCGGCCGATGCGGCCGAAGCCGTTGATGGCGATGCGAAGCTTTTGCATATGCCGTTTCCTCTACTCGTGCATGGTGTATTCGTAGGCGGTCAGCAGTTCGTAATCGGTGCGTAGCGCTTGGTGCAGCCGGGCGTTCTCGATGGCCATGGCCGAAAGGTTGGCGATGGCCGTGGCGAAATTGATTTCGCCTTGGGAGAACTCGCGAATGTTGGAGCAGTACAGGCGCATGACGCCAATATGGCGGCCGTCCACAGTCAGCGGCAAGGCCATGACCGAGGCGATGCCTTCCTCGCGGGCGGCGTCAGGGTACTGGAACATCGGATCGGAACCGGCGTCCTTGATCTGCACGACCTTGCCGGTCAGGGTTTCCTGGTCGATGCGGCTCTTGGCCACCTCAATGGTTCCCTTGCGCAGATAGCCCTTGCTCAGCCCATGGGAGGTGCCGGCAAGCAGCGTTTTGCCCTGCCGGTCCAGCAGGCGGATGGAGCAGGCCTTGGCGTCCAGGGACTTGGTCGCCTGTTCGGCGATGGAGTGGAGGACGGTGGCCGGCTCCAGGCTCGAATTGATGCACATGGCCACTTCATAGAGGCTGCGGTAATAGGCGCATTCCTGTTCGCTCATGACTCCCTCCCGCAAAGGGGTGGTTGGGTTGGCGGCGGACGATCCGCCGGCCGGGTCTTGTCTCCATGCCGGCCCATTGCGAAGGCCGGATGACGACTGTGCGGCAGCATACGAAATTCGAATAAAAAGGAAAAGGTTTTCATTATACCGGCCGGCCTGACCGCAAGCGGCCCGATCCGACCCGTCTTCCCGGCGTGGTCACGGCAGGCTGATCAATTCGGTATTGCGCGACGGTAAATGGCTGCTTCGCCCTGTCCCGGCCGGATTGCAGGCCCAGCCGGCCTTCAGGCGGCCGGCTGTTCGAACCGGGCGACATTGTTGCGTCCGCCGGTTTTCACCTGATACATGGCCGCGTCGGCGGCGGCGATGAGGTCGTCGCCGGACATGCCCGGCAGGTAGGCGGCCACGCCAATGGACACGGTAAAGCGGATGGGCGCCTCGGCCAGCTTGCCGTCGACGCGGGGGCGGAACTCGTAGTTCTGCACGGCCAGCCGGATGGCGTCGGCATGGAATTGGGCCGTATCGCCGTCCAGGTCGCACACCAGCACCAGCTCGTCGCCGCCGTAGCGGGCGGCGAACCAGCCGTGGCGGCCGGCATGGACGTCGATGATCTTGGCCAGGGTGCGCAACACGTCGTCGCCGACCACAT
>JAEZEM010000290.1 GCA_023417745.1 Pseudomonadota bacterium | reverse complement strand
CGGACATCCGTATTTTTGCCTCGGACATCCTGGGCTCCACCGACAGCCGGCTGGCCGTGGGGCCGCTGTGCGAGGCGCTGCTCAAGGACCCCGAGGTCAACGTGCGCTACCAGGCGGCGGTGAGCCTTGGCGAATTGGCCTTTGCCGAAGCCGCGCCGAGCCTGGGCCAGGCCCTTGGCGACGACGAATGGGTGCAGTTCGCGGTCATCGAGGCCCTGTCCAAGATCCGCGACGCCTCCTCGGTCGGCGCCCTGGTCAAGGCCCTGGACAAGAGCACCGATCTGGTGGCCTCCATGATCGTCGACGCCCTGGGCGAGATCGGCAACATCAAGGCCGTGACCATGCTCCTTAAGCGCATGGACGCCTCGCCGGGAGTGCTGCGCAACAAGATCGTCAAGGCCGTGGTGCGCATCCTTGGCGGCAAGGCCCTGTCGCTTTTGTCCCCGGCCGAGCGCGACCGTTTTCGCGGCTATCTGCTGGCGGCGCTGTCCGACGACGAAGACGACATCCAGGACGCCACCGTGTCGGGCCTGGGGTCGGTCGGCGGCGAGGAGGCGGCCCGGGCCGTGCTGGCCCATGCCGCGCGCCTGGACCGCGACCATCAGCCCGAGCGCTACGAACACGCCATCGCGGCCCTGCGCGACATGGGGCTCACCGAGGCCCTGGGCGAGGCCCTGCGCCAGGGCGAGGAAGCGCAGCGGGCCGTGGCCCTGGACGTGCTGGCCGCCTTGCCCTGTCCCCAGTGCCCGGCCCTGCTCATGGACGCCTTCGCCGATCTGCCGGCCTCGTTCCAGCCGGCTGCGGCCAAGGCCCTGGCCGCCATCGGCGGCGAGGGGGCGGTGGAGTTTTTCCTGGACCTGCTCGGGACCGACAACGAGGCCGTGCTGCTGGAGGCCGTGGTTTTCCTGGGCGGCGGCATGCGGTTGGCCTCGGCCGGTCCGGCGCTTTTCGCCTTGCTTGGGCACCCTTCCGACGCCGTCAAGGAGGCCGCCCTGGACGCCTGCGTGGCCATCGGCGGAGCCGAACTCGACGCCCGTTTCCGGGAGCTTTCCCGCAGCGACGACCCCATGGATCGGCTCATGGCCGTCTATGCCCTGGGCCGCATGGGCGTGGGCGAGCACATGGACATCATCCGCGAGGCCCTGGTCGACGAGATTCCCGACATCCGCAAGATCGCCCTGGAGGCCCTGGCCGATTCCTGCGGCCACGAAGAGGGCAGCCTGTCGCTTATCGTCAGCCGTCTGGCCGACGAAAGCCGGGATGTGCGGCTGGCCGTGGTGGAAGTGCTGGGCGGTTGCGACAGCGACAAGGTGTACACGTATCTGGAACAGGCCCTTGACGACGAGGACGACTGGGTGCGCATCCGGGCCGTGGAGGCCCTGGGGGCGCGGGGCGAGCGCGAGGCTGTGCCGCGCCTGCTCGAATTGGCCGGGGACCCAAGCAAGCTCGTAGCCATCAAAGCCGTGGAAACCCTCGGCGAGATCGGCGGCCCCGAGGCCTTTCAGGCCTTGCTCGGCCTTGTCGGCGGCGACGACCCGGAACTGACCGGGGCAGCGGAAGCGGCCATAGCCCGCCTCCAGGACGAGCAAGGGGAGCGCTAGTCCATGACCTCGCTTTTTTCCAAGACGATTTCCCTGCGCAAGGAACTCAAGATCTCCGACGCGGAGTTCGCCCAGCTGCGGGATTTCATCTACGCTCAGTCCGGCATCTATGTCGCCGACAACCGCAAGTACCTGGTGGAAAACCGCCTGGCCACCCGGATCAAGGAGCTCAACCTCAAGAGCTTCGCCGAGTACCATGCCTTCCTGCAGTACGACGCGGGCCGGCGTCAGGAGCTCAACCGGCTCTTCGAGGTGATCACCACCAACGAGACGAGCTTCTACCGCAACCCGCCCCAGCTGAAAGTCTTCCAGGACATGGTGCTCAAAGACGTGCTGGACAAGCTCAAGGCCCAGCGTCAAAAGCGCCTGCGCATCTGGTCGGCCGGCTGCTCCACCGGCGAGGAACCCTACACCATCGCGATTATCCTCCACGAGGTGCTGCGCGCCGAGTTGCCCGCCTGGGACATCCGCATCACGGCCAACGACCTCTCGGAAGCCGTGCTGGCCCAGGCCCGGGAGGCGATCTACAGCGACTACAGCCTGCGCACCACCCCCAAGGAGATCGTGGCCCGCTACTTCGCCCCGGACGGCGCGAATTTCAAGCTCAAGCCCGAAGTCAAACGGCTGGTGAGCTTCGGGCTGATCAACTTGAGCGACCGGATGCAGCTCAAGCGCGTGGAGCGTTCCCACATCGTTTTTTGCCGCAACGTCATCATCTATTTTGATGACGAGATGAAAAAAAACGTCATCAACGCCTTTTACGACAACCTGTTGCCCGGCGGCCAGCTGCTTATCGGCCATTCCGAGTCGCTGCACAACATTTCCCGGGCTTTTCGTCCCAAGCACTACCCCGGGGCGATCATCTACAGCAAAGAGGAGTAGTGGGCACATGACGTTATGGGCGGCCGCGCGGTCGCGGGAGTCGCGGTGGCCCGAATACTGGCGATAGCCAACCAGAAGGGCGGGGTCGGCAAGACCACCACGGCCTTGTCCCTGGCCGGGGCGCTGGCCTTGGCCGGTCGGCGGGTGCTGGTCGTGGACCTTGACCCGCACGGCTGCGCCTCGGCCCATCTGGGCGTGTTTCCCGAGGGCTTGGCCGCCTCGGCGGCGGATTTGTTCCTGGCCGGGGAGGCCGGGCAGGCCCCCTGGGACAAGGTGATCCGGCAACCGGGCCGCGGCCTGTTCGACCTGGCCCCGAGCTGTCCCCGGCTGGCGGACCTGGATCTGGACCTCAAGGACCGCAAGGGCAAGGGCATCGTGCTGCGACAGGCGCTGGAATCTGGACCGGGCTACGACCACGTGCTGCTGGACTGTCCGCCGCACACCGGCGTGGTGCTGGTCAACGCCCTGGTGGCGGCCGATTTGCTCATTATCCCGATCCAGACGGATTTTTTGGCCCTGCACGGCGTGCGCCACCTGTTCGACACCATGCGGGCGCTCAATCGGGTGCTGCCCAGGCCCATCGCCTACCGGGCCCTGGCCACCATGTTCGACCGGCGGGCCAAGGCCTGCCTGCGGGTGCTGACGCTACTTCGCGACAAATTCGGAGAACGCATGTTTCAAACGGTCATCGGCCTCGACACCAAGTTCCGGGAGGCCAGCGCCGCCGGCAAGGTGGTCCAGGAACTGGCCCCGGATTGCCGGGGCGCTGGCGAATACGCCCGTCTTGCCGAGGAGGTCGCGGCCCTGTGAGTCCGAGTCTGGAGCAGTATTTCGAACAGTCCGTGCTGTTGCCCGAACAGGGCGGGGGCACGTTTTCCGAGGCCGAACGGGCCTTTCTCTCCCGCTACATGGGAGACGATTTCGAGGCCGCCCTGGCCCGGTCCGGGCTGTCCCGGCCGGCGGCGGTGGTGACCGTCAGCGGAGAACCCGCGCCTGACCCCGCGCCGGGCGAGGCGAGAGCGTCGGCCGACGTCGAAGACGCCGCCGCCCTGGAAGCCGGCCTGGCCGAGGCCCGGGAACTCAAGCTCGTAGGCTTCACCGTGGCCGGCCAGGAATTGGCCGTGCCCATCGCCCAGGTCCAGGAGGTGCTGCGGGCCATGCCGCTCACCCGCCTGCCGGCCGCGCCGGCCCATATCGCCGGCGTGACCAACCTGCGGGGCCGAGTGGCCCCCATGGTCGATCTGGCTCGTATCATGGATCTGTGCGGCGATTGCGCGCAGCAGCGGTTCGTCATCGTCTGCCGCTGCCGGGGAATGCTCGTGGGGCTGTTGGTGGAAGCCATCAGCACCATGCATCAGGCCTCGGGGGACGATGTGGAGTGGGGCGTCGAGGCCCGGGTGGGCGTGGCTTCGGACATGGTGCTGGGGCTGCTCAAGGTCGGCGAGCGTCTGGTCAAAATCCTCTCCGTTGACAGCCTGTTCCAAAAGGTTTTGAAGAGTTGAGGAGGGCAGAGATGCCGAAGCATATCCTGATCGTGGACGATTCCAAGACGGTGCGCAACCTTGTGGCGTTTATCATGCGCAAGGAGGGCTTTAAGGTCACGGCGGCCGAGGACGGCCTCGACGGCCTGGAGAAGCTCTACACCGACCAGCAGGTCGATCTCATCATTACCGACATCAATATGCCGCGCATGGATGGCATCACCTTTATCAAGACCGTCCGTGAGCAGGACATCTACCGCGACATTCCCATCGTGGTGTTGTCCACCGAAGGCGAGGAGCGCGACATCCATGCCGGGCTGTCCATCGGGGCCAACCTCTATATGGTCAAGCCCGCCCAGCCCGAAATCATGGTGCGCAACGTCAAGATGCTTTTGGGTTAAGACGGCGACAAGACTGAAAAAACGCCGCGAGGTGCCTTGATGAGCCAGGATTTCATGGATCCGGAACTGTTTGCCGACTTCATTGTCGAAGCCCGGGAGCACCTCGAAACCATCGAGCCCAATCTCCTTGAGCTGGAACGAAATCCCGGCAACCTAAGCCTTTTAAACGATATTTTCCGGCCCATGCACTCCCTCAAGGGGGCGTCAGGCTTTTTGGGCTTAAACGCCATCAACGGCTTGGCCCACAAAGCCGAGAACATTCTCGACGAGCTGCGCAAGGGCAACATCCCGGTCACGCCCGAGATCATGGACGTCATCCTCTCGGCCACGGACATCCTGCGCACCATGATTGAGAACCTCGAACAGACCGGGGTCGAGGGCGATGTGGAAACCGCGCCCACCATCGCCCGCATCGCCGCCCTTCTGGAAGGCGGTCCCCCGCCGACGCCCGCCGTTCCGACCGTCTCTGTCCACGAGGCGTTTCCAGCCGAGGACGCGCCCGCGCCCGGGGCGAGCACCGTGATCCCCGCCCCTGCCCCCGAGCCCGTCGCCCGAGCCACGCCGGCCGCCGCCATGCCGGCCAAGACCGTCATCCGCATCGAAGACCTGCCCCCCTTCGTGCCCGACGCCTATCAGCTCACCTCCATCGGCGAAGGCCACATGGCCGATTTCATGGAGGAAGCCCGGGAGATCATCGAGCGCTTAAACGCCGCCCTGCTCGAACTCGAAGCCACCGGCGACGGCCCCAATGAAAGCATCAACGACATTTTTCGCTATTTCCACAACCTCAAGGGCAACAGCGGCATCATCGGGCACAAGGAATTAAACGGCCTGACCCACGAAGCCGAAACCCTGCTCAACCGGGTGCGCAAGGGCGAGATGGTCGCCACCCCGGCCATGGTCGATCTTCTTTTGGCCGTGGTCGATCAGGTCGAGGCCCTGATCTCCGCCATTGACGTGGGCACCTCCGTGGCCACGCCGATGGACATTCGCCCTCTGGTCGCCCGCCTCAAGCAAGCCAGCGAGGACGGCTACGTGGCCGATCCCGACGCCCCGGCCCAGCCGGAGGAGCCGGAACCCGCGCCCGAGCCGGAACCAGCGCCCGCGCCGGCTCCGGTTCCTCAACCCGCGTCGGCCAAGGACGCGCCGGCCTCGAACTCGGCCTATGATCCCGAGGACGTGGCCGTTTTCGAGTCGACCATCGAGCAGCAGATCACCTACATGACCCAGGCCCTGGCCGGCCTGGCCGACGATCCCGAATCCAAGGACATGGTCGACGGCCTCTACCGGGCCTTGGTCACCATCCAGAATTCTTCCGGCTACATGGGGCTAACCGACCTCAAAGTCGTGGCCGAGCGCACCGCCGGGCTGGTGGATCAGGGCCGCAAGCAGGGCCTGCCCTTTGAGCTGCTCCTGGACATGTTGCGCCAGGAATGCTCCATCCTCGCCGACATGATCGCCGCCGCCCTGCCGAAACTCCGCGCCGTGCCCGCTGCCCCGGCCCCTGAGGCCGCAGCCGAACCCCAGCCGGTTGCCACCCCCGAATCCGCGCCGGAGCCCGCGCCAGCGCCCCAGCCGGAACCGGAAACCGCCGCCGCGCCGCAACCAGAGCCCGAACCGGCTCCCGCGCCCAAGCCCGAACCGATCTCAGCGCCCAAGCCGGCCCCGGCTCCCGCGCCTAAGCCGGAACCCGCGCCGACGCCCAAGCCTGCTCCGGCGCCCGCGCCCAAGCCGGCCCCGGCTCCCAAACCCGCGCCCGCGCCCAAGCCCGATGCCCAGGCCGCCCAGGGCGAGGCCGGCAAGCCCAAGGTGTCCTCCACCATCCGCGTGGACCACGAAAAGCTTGACCACCTCATGAATCTCATCGGCGAGCTCATCATCAACCGCAACCGCTTCGCCATGCTCGCCCGCGCCCTGGAAGAGGGCAAGACCGAAGGGGCGCACATCGGCCAGCAGCTCACCGAAACTACCTACGCCATGGCCCGCATTTCCGACGATTTGCAGGACACCATCATGAAGGTGCGCATGGTGCCGGTGTCCACGGTGTTCTCCCGCTTCCCGCGCCTGGTGCGCGATCTGTCGCGCAAGTCCGGCAAGGAAGTGAACCTCGTCACCGAAGGCGAGGAAACCGAACTCGACAAGTCCGTGGTCGAAGTCATCGGCGATCCGCTGGTCCACCTCATCCGAAATTCTGTGGACCATGGCATCGAAACCGAGGCCGAACGCGTCGCTGCCGGCAAGCCGCCGGTCGGGCGGGTGTGGCTGCGCGCCTACCACCGCGGCAACTCTGTGGCCATCGAGATCGAAGACGACGGCAAGGGCATCGACCCGGCCAAGATGCGCGAAGTGGCCGTGCGCAAAAATCTCATGAGCCCCGAGGAAGCCAAGGCCCTCGACGACCGCGACGCCATCGACATCATCTTCCTGCCCGGCTTCTCCTCGGCCGAGACCATCACCGACATCTCCGGCCGGGGCGTGGGCATGGACGTGGTGCGCACCAACATCAAAAACCTCAAAGGCACCGTCAACGTCACCAGCGAAGTGGGCAAGGGCACCAAGTTCACCCTGGCCCTGCCGCTGACCCTGGCCATCATCGACGCCCTCATGGTGGTCGTCGCCGGCCAGACCTACGCCTTGCCGCTGGATTCCGTCTCCGAGACCACCAAGATCGAAGTCAAGCGCATGACCGAAGTCAACAAGCGCAAGGCCGTGACGCTTCGCGGCGAGGTGCTCGGCATCGTCGAACTGGCCGAAATCCTGGAGCTGCCGCCTGCCGAGGAAAAGCACGACATCGTGCCTATCGTCATTCTCCAGGACAACGAACGCCGCCTCGGGCTCATCGTCGACCGGCTCCTGGAACGCCAGGAGATCGTCATCAAGCCCCTTGGCACCTATCTCTCGGAGTTCGACATGCGCGGCATCTCCGGGGCCACCATCATGGGCGACGGCTCGGTGGTGCTCATCCTCGACCCCCACGAGATCTACCTGATGTCCACCCCCGGCAGCCGCTCCAAAGGCTAGCCCGGCAGGGCGCTGCCCTGCACCCGCCGGGGAGATAATCCCCCCGGACCCCCTGGCCGTCTGTGGGGGAGGGGGAGATTCTCCAGGCGTTGGGGGCAGGCGCGTAGCGCGAAGGCTGGGGAGAGGAGCCGGGAAAGTCCGGGGCCGCCTTGCCATCAAACCGTCATCGTCCTATCGTAGAGTTGCCGCAAATCGCCGGCCGCTCGACGGTCGCCGGAGGACACGATGCACGGATCGCGTAAACGCCGAATCGAAAAGACCCTGCCCCGGGACGATGTCCCGCGCGCCCTGGCCGAGGTCATGGCCCGGGCCGGCGAAGGCTTGCTCGTCATCGACGGGGAAGCCGTCGAACTGGCCGACTGCGCCAGCTTCAAGATTTCCATCCGCCACAGCGGGGCGAGTTCCCAACTCAAGGTCACCCTGCGCTACCCCGAAGCCCCGGGCGTCCTGGGCGGCGACTCGCCGGTCAAGGACAGCCCGGAGGAACCCGGTCCCCACGGCCTGCCGCGCTACAAGGGCCTCAAAAAACGCATGAAGTCCACCTTCCGGGCCATCCGCGACGCCCTGCTGGCCGGCGCTGCCCCGGATGCGGGCCTGGCCGCGGCGTTTGTCGCCGACTCGCGCCTCATGACCCGCTATCCCGGCAAGGGCGACGCCTACTACGCCGCCTACGACGCCGAGGTGGACCGCTTCGAGCAGGCCCTGGCCGCTGGCGACCTTGCCGCCCTGACCGCTTCGGCCGCCGCCCTTGATCGCTTGAAAAAGGAGTGTCACAGCCGTCATGCCTGATTCCCCGATCCAGCTTGAAGCGCGTTGCCTGGAGATCGACCCCGCCGCCCTGGACCCGGCCGTGGGCGAAGAGGATGAGCGCGATTTTCTGCGCATAAACGACGTCAGCCTCTCCCCCGAGCAGATCGAGCGCATCGTTTCGCCGGTCCGCGCCTATCCGCGCCAGGAATACGTCATGGCCGTCCACTGGCACCCCGAGCACGTGCCCATGGAGCTGCTCAAAAAGCGTATCCACACGCTGTATCCCAACCGGGTGGATGAAATGATCATCCCCACCCAGCACAACGTGCTCATGGACTACGACGGCTTCCAAGGCGTGGAGGTGGACTGCTATTCCAGCGGATTTAACCGCAAGGTCCAGCTGTTGATCCATTTTCACGGCCTCGACCTGGAACGGGCCGACGTGCTGCGCTCCATGCTGCGCCACACCCACCGCTATAGAGCCTCCCAGCTCTTCGAGTACCTCGACGCCCTGGTCGAACCGGCCTTCGAGGACCGCCGCCAGCGCGCCGCCGGCCGCACCAACGCCGAAGAAGAACTTGTCGCCTTCGTGCGCGTCCAGGCCGTCAAGATCAAAAGCCTGATCCTGGCCCACGAGGCCGAACTGCCCGACGACGTCTACAAGAACAAGCTCGTGCGCAATTTTCTCGACGCCAAGCGCGCCCGCTGCGGCGACCGGCTCATAAACCGCGCCCAGGTCTACGCCAAGGCGGTCAAGGATCTGGTGAAGGAAGAATTCTCCCTGTCCTATTTCTACCGCGCCTCAGAGGTCATCGAAGAGGCCCGGTCCCTTGGGGCCGGCATCGTCATCCCCCACCCCGAGCAGTTCTGGCCCATCCTCCTGGCCGACTACGACGTGGACGGCATCGAGGTCTGGAACCCCCAGTCCCAGCAGTACACCGAGTTTCTGATAAACGTGGTCAACCGCCGCAACAACATGGGTTGGCACGGCAAGCGCCCCATTCTTGTGTTCATGGGCGACGACTGCCACATGAGCGAAAAAACCCGGCCCCCGGCCGAACAGGACCCGGAAAAAGCCGCCCGGGAAATCGGCCTCCAGCCGGCCTGGCACGACTTCAGCATCCGCAAGAGCCTGATTATCAACGGCATGAGCCGGCGCAAGGTCATCGCCGAATACCGTGACCGCTTGGCCGGCTAGCTTGCATACGCGAAGCCCATCCCTGTTTATTGAAAAGCGAAATACGCATTACGGCCTGTTGACGCGCCAGACTGCCTGACGGCCTGCCCCGGTTGCGGCCTGGGCCCGGCGCGCCGCGCCAAAGGATCACGACGTGGATAAGGAAACGCATTTTAAATACGAATCCACCCAGGACGCCGATACCCTGCGGCGCTATCTCGAAGCCATCACCGCCGGATTCGCCGCCGGCGAACTGCGCCTGGGCAGCCGCGAAGGCGAGGTGGTGCTGCATCCCTCGGGAATGCTCGGCTTTCTGGTCGAGGCCAAGTCCACGGGCGGGCGCATGAAGCTGCACCTCAAGTTCTCCTGGCGCGAGACCTCGGCCGAGGACGCCGAGGACGACGCTCTGACCATCGCCCCGGGCGGCCAGTCCTGACGCCGGGTTTGCTCCGCGACGTCAGGCATCGTTAAAGATCTATCCGTATGCTCTGTTTCCCGCCGGTTGCTCTTGAAAAACGGCAGGAAAACACGCCCTGGGAGCGGTCATGCGCATTTTGGAAGGCATTGAAGAGAATTTTCGCTTCATGGTCCTGGAGGTCTCCAAGCAGGTGGCCAGCACGCTGAACGTGGTGGAGCGGCCGGACCAGGAATGCATCAAGCGTATCGAGAGCCGGGACGACTACATCGACAACCTCAAGAGCGTCATCGAGAACGCTTGCTGGGGGCGCATCCACGGCTCCACCGACCGCAACAAGCGCACGCTGGACCTCGTACGCGCCGCCAACATCATCAACATCAACCTGGAGCGCATCGCGGACTATGCCGTCAACATCGTCTCGCAGATGCAGTATCTGACCGAACCGGCATTTATCAAACGCTACGACTACCGCGCCCCCTTTGTGGACGTGGACAAGGCCCTGGGACTGGTCTTCCAGGCGCTCACCCGCCAGGACGTGAAGCTGGCGCTGCGCATCTGCCGGGCCGAGTTCGCCCTGGACGACCATTTCAAGACCGCCTTCGACGCCATCCTGGCCGACTTGCGCCAAGGCGAGTCGCCGGAAAACGCCATCTCCTGCTTCAATATTTTTCGCTACCTGGAGCGCATGGGCGACGCCCTGCTCAACATCGGCGAGGCCGTCATTTTTGCGGCCCTGGGCGAAAAGCTCAAGATCCACCAGTACCAGGCCTTGCAGGACACCCTGGAGCTTGGCGCGGAAACGCCGATTACCCCGGGGGATTTCCATTCCATCTGGGGCACCCGGTCGGGCTGCCGCATCGGCCGGGTCCAAGAGGGCCACGGGGCGCGTTCCAAGGGCGTGCTTTTCAAGGAAGGCAACGCCGACAAACTGGCCAAGGAAAAAGAGAACATCGAGCGTTGGCAACGCCTGTCTCCCGGGCTTGCCCCGAACATCCAGGCCTTTCAGACCGACGGCGAGTCGGCCTCCATGCTCCTTGAGTACCTGGGCGGCTGCAACGTCCAGGAAGTGGTGCTCACGGCTGACCGGGAGATCGTGGAAAACGCCTGCTTTCTTATCACCCAGACGGTGGGGGGCTTGTGGGAGCAGACGCTGGTCCGCCGGCCGGTTGCGGCCGACGCCATGGCCCAGCTGCGCGCCCGCCTGGACGACGTGTTCGGGCTGCATCCCCACCTGGTCTTCGGTCCCATGGCCATCGGCGGCCAGACCGTCGCCGGCCTGGACGCGCTGCTTGGGGCGGCCGAGGCGGCCGAGAAGACCCTGGCCGCGCCTTTCGTCGTGCTGCTCCACGGCGATTTCAACCTCAACAACATCGTCTACGACCACACCTCCCAGCGCATCCACTATATCGACCTGCACCGCTCCCACGAGGGCGATTATGCCCAGGACACGGCGGTGTTTCTGGCCTCCAATTTCCGGCTGCCCTTTTTCGACCGCAAGTCGCGGGGGCAGCTGGAGCTGGCCATGCGGCGCTTCCTGGAGTTCGCCCGGGGCTTTGCCGCCGAGCAGGGGGATGGGATGTTCGAGGCGCGTCTGACCTTCGCCGTGGCCCGGGCTTTGGCCACCTCGGCCCGGTTCGAGATGAAGGCGCCCTTTGCCCGAGAGCTGTTCCAGCGCGGCGTCTATCTGCTGGAGCGCGCCGCCGGCCATGCCGGCCGTCCCTGGGAGACGTTCGCCTTCCCGGACGCGGTGCTGGCCTACTGAGCCGGCTTCGCGGCCTTGCCGGGCTGCTCCCGAAGGGGGGCGTCGGCCTTCGCCGGTTCCCGGTCTCGAGCCTGTCCCCTGGACGCGTCGGGGCCAGGCTGGCCTGTGCCGGGCCGCAGGCTTTGGCGGCGGCATGCCGGGCGGTCGGGACAAGGCGCGACGTCGTTTGCGCTAGCTTGGCCGGCTGCGGCCGCCGCGCGCGCGATCCGGACGAACAGGCAATCCATCCCCAGACCTCAAAAAAAACGAGGCCCCTCTCCTTGCCGGGAGAGGGGGCTCAGTGAAAAAACGTACCGGGGCCGGGTCGCTGTTGTCCCGGGGCCGCCGGCCAACGCGCTCCCGGTGGGAATCCGTCCCTATTTGCCGCCGGCCAGGAAGGCGATAAGCCGTTTGATCACGTCGGCCGGGTAGCGTCTGGCGTCTTCGTACAGCTTTTTGGCGGCGGCCAGCTGTTCCATGGCCGGGGCGTAGGGCCGCTTGGCGATCATGGCGCAAAACGAATCCACCACCCCGGTCAAAAGCCCCAGCTCGGAAATCGTTCCTACCCCGATTTTCTGCGGATAGCCCGAGCCGTCCAGGCGCTCGTGGTGTTCCGACACGCACCGCTCCATTTCCGCAAACTTGATGTCGATGCGGGTGAGCATCTCGTAGCCGGCCATGGTGTGGCCTTTTATCTTTTGCATTTCGTCGGGCAAAAGCGACTTGGTCTTGTCCCGGATCATGGCCGGCACCCGGGTCATGCCCAGGTCGTGGAGAAAGATGCCGAGCAGGGAGCGGTCGAGGATGTGGCGGGCGTTTTTCTGGTCCCGAAAGCCGTCCGGCTGGCCGGCCAG
>JAEZEM010000286.1 GCA_023417745.1 Pseudomonadota bacterium | reverse complement strand
GGCGCTCGGTCAGTACGTCGGCCAGGCGTGATTCCCACCAGGCCAGGAAGGGTTGGTCGGTGAGCAGGCGCGGGCCGAAGACCACTTCGGGGTCGTAGGTCCACACGGACAGGCCGCTGAGTTGGCTGCCGCCCTGGCGCAGCTTGAGGTCGAAGCGGGGGCTGGTGACGGCCACGGCGGTGCGCAGGCGCACGGCGTCGGCCCGCAGGTGTTCGAAGTCCTGGCGGGTGAAACGGTGGCGGTCGTGGACGAAAAACGCCATGCGCGGCTGAGCGCCGAGGTCGGCCCGGATGAGGTCGGGCAGGCTGTCGCGGTCGGTTTCGCCCAGGATGGCGACATAGGGCTGGCCGGCCGGGGCCGGAGCCGGGCCTTCGGGGCCGCGCCAGCGCCACAGGGAAAAGGTCATGCCGAAGATGGGTTTGCCGTAGCCGGCCAGCCGGCGTTCGGCCGCGGCCATGGCCGCGTCCAGGGACTGCGGTCCGGCGTGGATGATAAAGGCCGCCGCCCGGGACAGGACATCGGGGCCGCGCCGCCAGGAGCCGGCCGGGAAGACCCGGCCGAAGCCCGGGCCGAGGTCGTCGGGGGTGAGGATGGCCAGTTCGAGGTCGCGGCGCAGCCGGGGTTCGCCCAGGGCGTCCTGGAGCACCAGCATGGACGGGGCGAAGGCGCGTACGGCCGCGGCGGCGGCGACACGGGGATCGGCGTCGATGAGGAAGCGGCCGGCCGGGCTGTAGCGGGCCAAGAGCGCCGCCTCGATGCCGGCCTCGTCCAGGCTGGTGCCGGGCAGCACCTGGAAGGGGCTGGCCGACGGCGCGCCGTCGCCGACCGGCCCGGCCACGGCGGCGGACACGCCCCGGGCGGCGGCCCAGCCCAGGAGCCACGAGGTCAGCATCACCCGGCCCCGGCAGTCCGGGGACATGCCGCCCACGGCCACGGTGGCCGCCGCCGGCCGGCAGACCTTGCCCAGGCCCAGACCGTAAGCCCGGGCCTCCAGACGGCGATAGCCGGCCACGGCTCGGCCGGGCACGACGAGGAGGCCGGCCAGAATCCGGCGAAGGAGGGCCTTGGGCGTCAGCGACGAGGACGATGAGAGGGACTGGCGCGAAGGTTCGGTCCTTCGCCGCCGGGTGCGACGGGCGTTGGCCATGGCGGAAAAAATGGCCCGCCCCGGGCCTCATGGGCCGGGGCGGGCTCGTGGGGCAGGCTGACCTAGTCCCTGTTGCCGCCGCCGAAAAGGCGCAGCATCATCAGGAACAGGTTGATGAAGTCGAGGTAGAGGGTCAGCGCGCCGAGGATGGTTCCTCGTCGCACGGCCGTGGCGTCGTCGGCCGGAGCCATGTCGCCCATGACCTTGAGCTTCTGGGTGTCGTAGGCGGTCAGGCCCGTGAAGACCAGGACGCCGATGCAGGAGATGATGAAGTCGGCCATGGCGCTCTTGGTGAACATGTTGACCAGGGAGGCGATGATGATGCCGATGAGGCCCATCATCATAAAGCTGCCCATGGCGGTCAGGTCGCGCTTGGTCAAAAGACCGAAGAGGCTCATGGCCCCGAACATGCCGCCGGTGACCAGGAAGGCCTTGAAGATGGTGGCCTTGGCGTAGACGACGAAGATGGCCGACAGGGTGACGCCGTTTAAGGCGCTATACAGCATGAACAGGCCGCTGGCCGTGCCGGCCGACAGACGGTTGATGGCGGCGGACAGGCCCACAACCAGGGCCAGTTCGGCAATGATGAGGCCGAAAAAGAGGATCTGATTGCCGAAAACGGCCTGCATCAGGGCCGGGCTCGACACCACGAAGACCGAGGCCGCCGCCGTGACCAGAAGGCCGAGGCACATCCAGCCGTAGACGCCGCGCATGAAGGCGTTTACAACTTCGACGCGGGCTTGGGTTGTCTGCATCGAGCGGTATGGGTAGCTCATGAGCATCCTCCTCAAGGAATATAAAGAGACTATCCCTAATCTATAACGCGCCGCGAGGCCGCTGGCAAGGGGAACCGAACCGGCGCGGCGGCGGCGCGACAAGGGAGCCGCATGGGGCAGACGCTGTTGCGGGTGGAAGGGCTTACCACGGTTTTTGCGACGCCGACCGGGCCGCTTACGGCCGTCGACGGCGTGGATCTCACAGTTTCGCGCGGCGAAGTGGTGGCCGTGGTCGGCGAGTCGGGCTGCGGCAAGACCATGCTGGCCCTGTCCATCCTGGGACTTGTGCCGCCGCCGGGGCGCATCGTGGCCGGCCGGGCCGAACTCGGCGGCGTCGACGTGTTGGCCTTGCCCGAAAGCCAGCGCCGGCAGGTGCGGGGCAAGCGGGCGGCCATGATCTTTCAGGAGCCCATGACGGCGCTCAATCCGGTGCTGACCATCGGCGAACAGGTGGCCGAACCGTTGCGCGTCCATGCCGGAGCCTCGCGCCGGGAGAGTCTGGCCGCCGCCGAGGCCATGCTGGCCCGGGTGGGCCTGCCCGATCCCGGCCGGCAGCTTGGGAGCTATCCCCACGAACTTTCCGGCGGCCAGCGCCAGCGGGTCATGATTGCCATGGCGCTGATGCTGCGGCCCGAGCTCCTTATCGCCGACGAGCCGACCACGGCCCTGGACGTCACGGTCCAGGGGCAGATCCTGGCGCTGATGCTCGATCTGGCCCGGGACGCCGGCACGGCCATCCTGTTTGTCACCCACAACCTTGGCGTGGTGGCCCAGACCGCCGACCGGGTGGCGGTCATGTACGCCGGCCGGCTGGTGGAAGAGGCTGCGGTGGACGCTTTTTTCCAGGGGCCGGCCCATCCCTACTCCCGGGGGCTTCTGGCCTCGCTGCCGCGCCTGGACGCCCCGGGTCGGCGGCTCACCCCGGTTCCGGGCATGGTGCCGAGCCTGGCCGCCCTGCCGACCGGCTGCCATTTCCATCCGCGCTGCGGGGAGGCTTTTGCCCCCTGCGCCGACAACGCGCCGCCCTTATTCGAGCTTCCCGGCGGCAGACAGGCGAGGTGCTGGCTCCATGGCGCGTAACGATGGTCCGGTGCTGGAACTGGCCGGCATTTCCCGCTCGTTTGTTTCCCGGGAAGGGGTTTTTCGCCGCCGCGAGCGGATCGTGCAGGCTGTTGCCGGCGTGGATCTGGCCGTGGCCCCGGGCGAGACGGTTGGGCTTGTGGGCGAGTCGGGCTGCGGCAAATCGACCTTGGCCCGCATGGCCATCGGGCTGTTGCCGCCAAGCGCCGGCACGGTCCGCCTGGGCGGGCTCGATCCCTGGGACGGAGGCCGCGCCGGGCGCAAGCGGCTGCCGCGACTGGCCCAGATGATCTTTCAGGACCCCTACTCGTCGCTCAATCCGCGCCTGCCCGTGGGCTGGACCGTGGCCGAAGGGCTGCGGGCGGCCGGCGGACTCTCGGCCAGCCAGCGCCGGGAACGAGTGGCCGAGCTTTTGGCCCAGGTCGGCCTGGCCCCGGAGCACGCCCGGCGCTTTCCCCACCAATTTTCCGGCGGCCAGCGCCAACGCGTGGCCATCGCCCGGGCCTTGGCCCTGTCGCCGGAACTCATCGTCTGCGACGAGCCGGTCTCGGCCCTGGACGTCTCGGTCCAGGCCCAGGTCATAAACCTCCTGGCCGACCTCAAGGCCCGACACGGCCTGGCCTATCTGTTCATCTCCCACGACCTGGCCGTGGTCGGGCATTTAAGCGACCGGGTGGCCGTCATGTACCTCGGGCGCATCGTGGAGCTGGCTGCGGCCGACGCCCTTTACGCCAGGGCCGCGCATCCGTATACTAGGGCGCTGCTGGCGGCCGTGCCCGGGCTTGATCCCGGCCGCCGTCGGCCGGCCGGCCTGGCCGGGGAAACGCCGAGTCCGGCGGCCGTGCCGACGGGCTGCGCCTTTCATCCGCGCTGCGACCTGGCCGAACCGCGCTGCGCCGCACAGCCGCCGGCCCTGACCGAGATCGCCCCCGGACACTTTGCGCGCTGCCTGCGCCTCACATAAAAGGAGAACCACGATGGACCACATCGAACAAGCCAGCCAGGAGATCTTCCGGGTGTTCATGGCCGAACACTGGGTGCGCTACTACTTTGCCATGCAAAACGGCGAGGTGGTGTTCCTGGACGTGCCGGCCGAAGCCCTTGAAGCCTTGAAGGCCCATGACGCGGGCCTGGCCGAGTTCGTGGCCGGCGTCAACGGCCAGAGCATCGATATGGAGTCCTCACGCCGGGCGGTGGGCGAGCACGTTTTCCGCACCATGGAAAGCGGTCAGTACCCGCCGGGGCTGGTGGCCAAGGCTTTTGACGGCGCGCGGCTCGGGCTTTTGCTCAAGCTCTTCACGGTCTGGCTGTCCGGCCACGAGGCCCTGCTCGACGCGCAGCCCATGCCTTTCGCCGAATGGGAACGGCTTTTTACCGCCTGGCGGCAGGACCCGGCCGTGGCCCGCTTCGCCTCAAGCCTGGCCCAGGCCGGCAACCCGGCCACCCCGGGCAGCGGCACGGTGCATTAGCCTCGCCCCCTGGGAACAAGCCGGTCGACCGCCACGATCCGAACCGACCGGGGCGGGAGCGCCTGCGCGCTCCCGCCCTTTTTTTGCGCCCGGGGATCGGCCAAGGCCAAGGCCCGGGATACGGCGGCGTCCCGGCTACTTCTTCTTTTTGAACACCCAGCCCCGGGCCTGCATGCAGGTGGCGAACACGTCCTGGTTGGCGTCGTCCTCGGCCACGTTGGCCACCCAGCGGGTGGCCTGAGCCTCGATGGTGGGATCGGTCTCGAAGCGTTCCCGGCCGAAGGTGGGCGGCACCTGGGAATTAGCCTCGTTGGTGCAGATGGTGGTGTCCTCGGCCAGTCGCGTCTTGGACTCGGACTGATCGACCAGATTGGGGTTGTAGTAGACGGGGCCGCAGCCGCCAAGGCCGAAGGCCAAAAGGGCCAGCAGGGCAGCGCGGATCGCCGGGCGCGGAATCACGGTCATGGAACGTCCTTTGCGGTCGGATTTATGGTCTGAATATTTTGTCGGCAGACAACCTGCAACCTTTTTCCCATGGCCCGCGACATACGGGACGTCGGCGCATTTTCGGCCCCCGACGCAACGAAGCATCCTGGAGGAATCCCCGTATGGAAGACCATCTGACCATGGCCATTGAGATCGTCAAAGCCCAGGCCAAGGTCCGCAACATGAAAGAGGATGAGATACGGGCCATGGTGGCCAGACTGTCGGCCACCATACGCGACATGGACCTGGCGGCGGCGACCGGCGCGGCCATGCCCCTTAACGCCAAGCAGGCCATCAGGGAACGCACCATCACTTGTCTGGAATCGGGCAAGTCGTTTAAGATCCTCACCCGCAAGCATCTGGCCAAGTACGGGCTCACCCCGGACGAATATCGGGCCAAGTGGGGCTACGTCAGGGACATGCCGCTGGTGTGCAAGGCTTTGCAGCGCGCGCGCCGCAAGAAGATGCGCGAACTGCGCCTGTGGGAGCGTCGGGGCCAGGGCGACAGCGCGGCCTAGGCGGCGACCCGCCCCTATGCCAATACGACCGTATTGTTAAACGCAGCCGGTTGGGCATCCTGCCGCTTCAGGCGGCAGCCCTCAACAATACGAGAGTATTGTAAAAACAGCATGTTGCGCGTCCTGCCGGCCTCAGGCGGCAATTCTCTCCCGCTCGTGGCGGGCGGCCAGGCAGGCGGCCACGGCGGCGGCCGTGCACTCGCCAAGCTCCGGCAGGCTGGTGCGGTCGTTGAAGGCCCCGAGATGGGGGCCGGTGGCGATGGCCACATCGGCCTCGCCACGCCTCAGGCCCGCCGCCGCCTCGGGCGACATCCCGCGCCCGATCAAAAAGTCCCGAAACGCCGCGTCGGTCATGGCCGTCTGGTCGTCCACCCGCAGCAGTTCGTCCATGTGGCGGTCCACGCCCATCTCCTCCACCATGCGCCGGGCCAGGCCGGTCGCGTCAAAGGGCGCATGGCCGGGAGCCGCGCCGGCAAAGCCCTCGTGGTAGCGGGCCGTGGTCTCGGCCACCACCCGGGCGAGCAGGGCTTCGTCGAAGAGATGGCGGGCGTCGACCGGCGCGCCGCCGGGGCCGTGGCCGAGAAGCGAAGGATCGCGCATGCGGAAATAGCTGCCGGCCACAAGGTAGAGACTGACCAGATGGTCGCCCATCTGGCGATAAAGCCGGGCCGGCCGAGCGCCGACCGAGGCGAAATGCTCGAAATCGCGCAGGCCCGACAGGCCGAAATTGGGATGCAGGGCGCTTGCCAGCCAGCGGTCCAGCCGCCCCGGCAGCCGCCAGTCATACAGGCCCCCGTCCTCGCGCCGCCCCTGCTGCACCCGATTATGGAAAAGCGGGATGGCCGCCTCGTGGACGATGCCCCGGCCAGCCAGCCAGCCGAGCAAATGGGCCGCCCGGGACATGACTTCGGCAAAGGCCTCGGCAGGGAGCCCCCCCTGTCCGGCCGGAGCGTTGGGATAGGCGAAATAGTCGGCCCGGGCCAGGTAGGCCAGGCAGCGCCCGTCCGGGTCAAGACCCGGCAAGGGGCAGGGCGCGTCGGGAACGGCCCACAAGGGCGCGTCGCCGTGACAAAGCGGCGTCGGCACATGGCAGGGGACCGG
>JAEZEM010000219.1 GCA_023417745.1 Pseudomonadota bacterium | reverse complement strand
GCCCCAGGCCGTAGTGGGAAATCTTGAGGTTGTATCGGTCGTCGTCGCCGGTGTCGGCGTAGATGATTTCGGTGACGGGGATGGGCTGCCCCACGATGAGAGCGCCGGACGTCCGGCCGCTCTTGGGGGTCTGGGCCAGGGTGACCCGGCTGCCGAAGGAGTAGGGCGTGCCCGGGCGTTCGGAAAAGGCCCGGCCGCAGACGACCCGGATGCGGGGCGGAAAGCCCTCGAAGCGGCAGGGCAGGGACTGCGGATAGAGGTCGGCCATGGCCTGTCCTTGGGGCGCGCGGCCCGGCTGGGGGTTAACGGGGCCGGGACGGATTCCCGGCCCCCGGGGGTGAGCCGCCTGGGCAACGCGCCAGGCGACGCGGCTCGTGCCGCGTCCTTGAGCAAGGCCGCGCCGTTTCACGAGCAAAAGACTAAAACCAGCTGTTTTTCTTCAAAAATACGCTCATATTTTTGAAGGGACGGGCGCTAGGAGGCCGGCATGGTGACCACGAAGCTGTCGATGGTGGTGGTGGCCCCGGCGGTGATGGCCGTGGAACTCATGTTGAGCTGGGCTCCGGAGGTGGAAACCGAGCCATCGAAGCGGGCATGGCCGGCGTCGGCCCCGGTGGTGCGGTCATTGCCGTAGAACCTAAACCAGCCGGCCGTGCCCGAACTCGTGGCCGCGCCGGACCAGACTTCGCCGGCCGCCTTGGCGCAGGCTCCGGAGGCCGGGGCGGCGAAGTTGAGGCCGTTCGTGGGCGTGCCCGGGGTAAAAGTCCCGGAGGACACGGTGATTTCCAGCAGCGGCGTGGCTCCTTCGCCGTCGTCGGCCGTGGCCGGCTGCACGCCCGGGAAGATACGGATCAGGCCGTTTTGCATGATGTCCTTGAAGCTGGCCGTGCCGAGCAGCATGTTGCGAAGGCCGGTGGAAAGACGAAGCGCCATGGGAATCTCCTGGGCAAAAGGGTTGTCGGCCAGGGGCCGGGGATGTTTCAGACGCGGTCAAAAAGCAGGTAGCGTCCGCGCGTGGCCACGGCGGCGGCCCGGCCGGCGATGGGCACGGGCACGGCGGCCAGGCGTTTGACGGTTCCGCCGGGAAGCCCGAGCCAGATGCCGTCGCTTCCGGCCCAGACGGCGGCGTCGCCCTTAAGGGTCTCGCCGGCCACGGTCTCGTGGCGGCCGGCCGGCAGCCGGGCTAGGCTGCCCGGAAGGGGCGGGGTCGGGCAGACCCGGGCAAAGGTCAGGGTTTTGGGATCGTTGCCGGCCAGGTAGGTTACGCCGGCCTCGTCGCCGACGTAGAGTCCGCCCGTGACCTGGGCCAGCAGGCGTATCCAGCCGACAAAGGGCGGCAGATAGCCGGCCAGGGCGTCCACCCAGTCGAAAAGGCCGGCCCCTTCGGTGAAGTGGACGAGCTCTCCGGAGGCGATCCAGATCCGGCCGGCATGGAAGGCCAGTTCGTGGCCGACCGGCGGCGGGCCGAAGCGGCCCAGGCGGTCTGGGCCGGGATAGCGTTCCCCGGCCCAGGGTTGGGCCTGGCCCTGGCGCAGACGGCCGTTTTCGCAGCCGTTGGCGTAGTAGACGTCGTCGCCGACACGCAGCCAGGCCATGGGCGCGCCGGGAGTCAGGCCCCGGCGCAGGAGCCGTGGTTCGCCTTGGCCCGGGATCAGGTAGAGCCCGTCCCCGGCGACGCCGTAGAGGTCGCCCCCGCCGGAGCACAGTTCGGTGAAGCCGAATCCGGCCAGACGTTGGTAGCCCGGCCGGCGGACCAGCCGACCCTCGACCACGTCCACGTTGACAGCCTCGGCCAGGGCATAGCGGCCCGTTTCCGGGTCGCAGACCAGCCCGGCCGGGGCGGCCGAGGCCCCAAGGCCCAGGCAGGACGTCAGGCGCACGACCCGGCTCACGGCCAGTCCTCGCCAAAGCCGTAAGGATCGGCGGCCGAGGGAATATCGGCCGGTGCGGTCTGGCGCGGGCCGGCCGTGGCCGTCAGCTCGGCCAGCAAGGCTTCGTAGCGTTGGCCGTAGGCTGTTGTTTGGGTTTTGGCTCCGTCTGCTCCTTCCTCCAGGCGTTCGAACAGCTCCCGGCAGGCGTAGGCGACGAGCAGCGGCCCGGCCAGATGGACGGGCAGCCCCTCGGGCTTGTCCCCGGGCGCGGCCAGGGGGGCGGGCAGGCGACCGTAATCGAAGCCGATGACGACATCCCCCGTCGGCACGGGCCGGACATGGAGCCGGCCGCCGGCCAGGGCGGCCAGGCGCGGACGTCCGGGGCGCGTGGCCGGGCAGGACCGCCGCAGGGCGGCCAGGTCCGGGGCCAACCGGACCCGGCCGCGGGCGGGGAGGAGGAAGGCATCGACCGGAGCATGGAGGAGATCGGCCGGCAAGGGCGCGTCGGCCTGTCCCGGGGCCAGGGGAATCTCGGCCCAGGCGGCCAGATCGGGCAGCCGCGCGGCGGCGGCGGCGGCGAGCAGGCCCCGGCCAAGGGCCCGGGCCACGTCGTCCTCGGACACCGACGGGTCGCCGACGATGCCGGACACTTCGGCGACAAGCCCGGCTAGGCTGTCGGGCACGGCGCGGCGTATCCCCAGGGCGTCGGCCCGGGGCAGGTTCATGGCGGCCATGGCCATGGCGTTCTCCGTTGGTTGGGGTGGGTCGGGACGGACTGGCGTCGCGTCCCGGCGACACGTTTGGGCGGATGCCGTGTTTGCGGGGCGCGGCCTAATCGAGGGTGAGCAGGCAGGGCTGATGCTTGCCGTCGGCAAAGGCGGCGGCAAAGGCCACGCCGGCCACGGGCTGGTCCACGTCGAGGCTGGCGTTCATGGCGGCCAGGCTTCCGGCGACCGGGCCGGGCACGAGCATGGAGCCCACGGCCGCCGTGCCGGCGGCCAGGCAGCAGGCCACGCCGCCGGTCTGAGCGAAGAAGTAGTGTCCGGCCGGCACGTCGCAGACGGCCACCCCGGCCGGCAGGTTTTCCTCGCTGGCCGACGCGGCCGCGCCGCACCAGGGCGAGGGGATAAGCGAGACCACGGACTCGGCGGTCAGCGCCGTTCGCACTGGTTCGGCCAGGGTGAGGACCGTCGTGCCGCCGGCGGGGCAAGCGGTGTTGGACAGGATGCGCTGCTGCCGGCCGCTGCCGCCATTGGCGGCCACTTGCAGGTAGCCGTCCTCGTAGGCGTTTTCGGCCACCGGCGCGGCCCCGACGACCAGACTCACGACGCGGTCGCCGACGGCGGCCGGGGTGGCGGCGCGCCCGGTGTGGGCGGCCACGGCGGCCGGAGCCATGACCAGGGAGCCGGCCGGCGTCGGGGAACCGCCGGCCTTGGCGTAGCGGAACTTGCGGCCGTCGGCGGTGATGCGCAGCGCGCCGACGGCTTCGCGTTTGGCCGGCGAGGTCTCGCCCACGTCCTGGGTGAAGGAAAGCTTCATGGGTTGGGCCATTGGTAGCCTCCGATGGTTGGAAGTTAGGACAGATTGGCGTGGCAGGCGTGGGCCTTGCGGTTGGAGCAGATGAGGTTGCCGTGCCACAGGATCTTCATGGAGCGCCCGGCCGGTCCGGCCAGATCGACCCAGGGCTGGCGGGCAAAAAAGCCGTTTTGGTGGATGGCGAAGCCCAGGTGGTTGGTGTTGACGGCAAAGAGATGGCCGGCCGGGCAGTAGTCGTCGGCGGCCAGCACCATGCCTTCGTAGACGAGGTGGGCGAACCCGGCCTGGGCCACGCCGTCGTCGGTGACGAAGCGCTGCTGGACTTGCAGGATGCGGGAGACCTTGTTGTAGAGGGCCTCGGTGGTGACGGCCACGTTGGGCTTGCCGTCGCGGCCGTCGGAGACCTTGGCGGCGCTGCGCAGGGTTTGCAGGGTTTCCAGGCTCATGGTCTCGGCGTCGGTGACGGCGACCCCCTTCCAGGGCTTGGAGCCGTCGGCGGCCACGAGATCGTTTTCGGCGATGCCGCCGTAGGCCTTGTCGGGATCGAGGCTGGTCAGGGCCCGCAGGCCGGTCAGGGTCGGGGCTTCGTCGCCGGCGGCGGAATAGAGCGTGGCGGCCAGCCAGCCGGAACAGGTGCGCTGGGCGGTCTCGATTTTCTGGGTGACGAACTGGACCACGGCGTAGTCCCCGGCGGCGGCCACCTCGTCGGTGAGGTAGACCGTGGCGTTGCCGTAGGCATGCTTCCAGTTGAAGGCGGCGGCGTTGATGGTGACGCGGTCGTCGCTGGACAGCGTGTCGGCCCGGGTGAAAAAGCCGCCTTCGCTGTCGGAGTAGGACAAGGGCACGCGGATCTTTTCGCCCCCGGCCGGCCGCTCGAACAACCCGGCCTGGCGGTTCATGAGCAGGTCCAGCAGAAACGAGTTGCGGAAGTAGATGTCCACGGCCCGACCGCCGGCGGCGGCGAAATAATCGTTGGTGATGGCTTCGATTTCACTGCGCGAAAGGGACATGCGGGTTCCTCCTTGGGGTTACAGGCCGGCGTCGCGGCGGCGGGCGGCCATGCGGGCGGCCAGGACGGCATGGACGCCGCCGAACCGGTCCGGGGCTTCAAGCTGGGGGTCGTCGGACCGGCCACGGCGGGGTGCGGCCGCAGGCGCGTCCAGGGCGACGCGGCCGCGCCGGGCGCGCAGGCGCTCCATGGCCCGGGCCTCGCCTTCGGCCAGGGCATCCTGGCGCACGCGCTCGGTTTCCTCCGCACTCGCCTTTCCGGCCTCGGCCAGGTGATGGGCGAAGTAGGCCCCGACCTCGCCTAAGAGCGGATTTTCGCGCTGCCTGGCGGCAAGGACGCCGTTTTCCCGCAGCGCCTCGAAATCCGGGTGCTCGGCGGCAAAACGCTCGGCCAGTTCGGCCCGCTCGGCGGCGGTGCGCCGGGCTTCGAGGTTCTCCAGGCGGGTCTCGATGAGGGCGTCGAGGCGGGCCTCCAGGTCGCTAAAGACCGATTCCAGGCCGGCGATGCCGGGGTCGGTCCCGGCCTCGGGTCCCGGAGCGGCCCCGGGGGCGGGACCGGCGGTTGGCGCGGCGGCGGGATGGGTCGGCTGTTCCATGGTTCCCTCATAGGTGGGCTGGGGTTGGCGCGGCGGGCCGGGCGCGGCCTGGTCCTTGGCGCAAAGTGTTGTCCCGGGCGCTGCCGGCGCTGTTTTGGGCGCACGGGACTACGGCGGCCGTGGCGGCAGCCCGGGAAAAGGACGGTCGGAAACGGGGCTTCGTTGGCGGTCGGCGCGGCGTCAGACTAGGCCGCGCCGGGCCTTGCAGCGCTCCAAGACTTCCAGGCAGAGGGCCGGGCCAGGGTCCGGGCAGCGGGCGCGCTCCTCGCCAGGCTCCTGGGGACGGATGCCCTCGCCGCGCAGGAACCGGCGGTAGTTGACCCGGCTGGGTTCGGCCAGAAAGGCCCGGACATGGGGCGCGCAGGAGGTCTTGTCGACCACGGCCGTGACGGACGGGAGCCAGTCGGCGTCGGCCCGGTAGCCGCGCCCCACCGACAGCAAGCGCTTGGCCGAGCCGCCGCAGCAACAGACCTCTTCACTCCGGTCCATGGGGGCCATGGCTTCGAACACCCGGCCGCAGACCCGGCAGGCGAAATCATACAGCGGCATTTTTCCTCTCCCACGTCTTTCGTGCAGCATGAACAAACCAGGTCCGGCCAAACGCCCTTACTTCACCCGGCCAAGGGGGGCCGGGGGGGATTATCCCCCCCGGCAGGGGAGCTCGAGGGGGCAGCGCCCCCTCGATTCTCCATCCTCGCCAGCACGGCGGCGCGGTCGTCCCAGTCGAGTTTTTCGAGGAGATCGCGGCGGTCGATGGCCGCCATGTCGTAGAGGGCCAGCGCCTCTTCGCGGCGTTGCACCCGGGAGACGGGCATGGTGGAGCCGGCCACCACGGTGAGCCGGGCCGGCACGCGGCAGGTCTCGCCCCGAAGGGGCGCGACGGTGACGGCTCCGTTTTCGGCGAAGCTGATCCAGCGTTCCTTGGCGTACCAGTTTTGCATGTGGCTTAAAAACATCCGGCCGCGTTCGCGCACCAGACGCGAGTAGTTGCGGATCTTGCCGCGAAGCAGGGTGGAGGCCTGTTCGATGAGCGCGGCGATGGCCTTGTAGGCGACCACGGGATGGTCCGGGGAGGCGGCCCGCTCCAGTTCGCCGATGCCCGAGATCTGGCTGAAAAGCTCCCGGTAGAGGGTCAGCACGCTTTCGATGTCCCGGGTGTTGTTGGCGAATTCCAGGTAGCGGATGCCCTGGGCGGCGGCCATGGAGGTCGGGTTGACGATGCCCAGGCGGTTGGTGAAGGCGGCGTTGTCCACGCCCGAGTCGCGCGGGTTGATGATCTTGGGCCGGGCGCAGCGGTCCTTGTGGTAGGTGAGCTGGGACAGGCATTTGTTGATTTCGAGCTGCAGCTCGGCCAGCTGTTCGAAGTCCGAGGCCCCCCAGATGGTGGTGGGGTCGGTGAGGGAATTGGCCAGGGCAAAGGGGTAGCGGTCGTAGAGGTAGCTGGCCATGGCCTGGTCCAGGGGTAGGGCGGGATTGACCGACGGGTTGGGCTGGTCGGACAGGACCAGCGTTCCGGGGCCGGCCACGACGACGCGGCGGATAAAGCCCGGATAAAGCGGCCCGTCGTCGGTCATGGTGTAGTCGCGGGCCCAGCATTCGCACACGAGCACCGTGTCCTGACCCAGGGCGTCGTCCCCGCCGGCTCCGGCCAGCTGGCGCAGCACCTCGCCGAAGCGGGTGAAAAGCCCTTGCCGCCGACCGTCGCCAAGCAGGACCTCGCGCCGGCCGTCGCCGAGATCGGCCAGGGTCGCGGCGTCGCTTTGAAGCTTGCCCGCCGCCTCGGGCCAGCGCCTGGCCGCCTGACGCAGGCTCATGGGCGCGAAGTGGAGCACGGCCTCGGCTTCCTGGAGGTCCAGGCAGCTGGTGGGATAGACGCCGAAGGCGAAGGGATCGACGCTTACGGTGCGCACTTCGCCCAGGCCGTATTCCAGTTCGGGATCGAAGACGACTTTCTCCACGGCCAGGCCGTAGGTCTCGCCGTTTATGACCGAGCGTTCGAACACGGCCTGCTGCTCCTGCTCGTTCCACCACCAGGCGGCGGCGCGCTCCAGGACGCGGTAGACGTCTTCGTCGCCCACCGGGCTGACCCGGCTGACGTTGAAGGTCGGGTGGTTGTCGGTGAGCAGGTTGACGGTGCGCTGGCGGT
>JAEZEM010000217.1 GCA_023417745.1 Pseudomonadota bacterium | reverse complement strand
ACGCCTTTTGCGCCAATGTCCAGCTTTTCCCGGGCAACGACTATATCGTCGAAGCCGGCGGCAAGAGCTTCAAGGTGACGGCCGAGTTCGAAGACGTGATCACGGTGAGCGCCGCCTAGGACGCTCTACAACGACGACCAATATGGCCGGGGGCTTTCGGGTTCCCGGCTTTTTTTGCGTCCAAAGCCGGAGAGTGGTCGCCTCCGGGGCGGAAAGCCTCCGGTCGGGAGGCTTTCACGGCGAAGGGATAGAGGTGTGCAGGGTAATTTCCGGGGCGGGCCTTAGGCGGCGTCCTTGTCGATGTCGGCGGCCGGGGCCAGATGGTCGAGGATCAGGCCGTAGAAGCCCATGCCGTCGGCCTTTTCATGATGCCAGCCCAGGTGGTTGCCGCACGAGGCGCAAAGGGCCATCTGCCAGAAGCCGTCCTCGCCCAGGCCGAAATCCATGGCGAAATGGCCGGCGGTCAGGCAGCCCGGGGCCAGGGAAAAACAGCCCATCTCCTGATCGATGCCGTGGGCCGTGGGCATGAGATGGTGATGGGAACCATTGACGGCGATGCGCAGGCTGCCGCGCGTGACGTCTTCGCCGCAGTGGGCGCAGACCATGCGGTCGGCTCCGGCCAGAGTCGGATTATCGAAAACGGGTTTCAACGTGGTTTCCTTGTCGTCCGCGTCATCGGCCCAGGTGAGGCTGATGGGCGGGGTCGTGGGGATAAGGGTCAGGTGGTTCATATCGGTTCCCTCCGGGGCGGCAGGAACTTGACGTCCGTGCGCGTTGCAGGGTTGGCAGACAAAAGTTTCCTACTAAAATAGTCAAGTTAAAATAGCGCGTCCCGCCTTCCTGGCAAGCCGTGCGTCGTTGAAATTTCTTATGCAGAATTCAGGCCAAGTTTTCTGGAGTCTGGCGCAGGCGGTCGAGAATCAGTCCGAAAAACACGCCGCCGTCGCCTTGGACATAGCGCCAGCCTAGATGTCGCCCGCAGGCGCCGCAAACGGCGACTTGCCAGATCATCCCGGGAAACCAGGAGAAATCAGATGTCGGCAGGCCCACGGCGGCGCAGCCCGGGGCAGCGGTGAAGCAGCCGATCTCGAAAACATGGCCATGGGGATTGGCAAAAACATGTTGGTGCGAGCCGGCCACGGCCAGGCGCCAGAAAAGGGCCGTAATCATGAACCGACAGGCGGCGCAGACCAGGCGCGAGCCGTCGTCGTCCGTGGCCGCGACCGGTCGGCCGTCTTCCCCAGGCGTCTTATGAGGGCCGGGATTGCTTGGCAATTCACAGAAGTGGGCAGGACTCGCCAGGGCGCGGTGAAAAAACGCGGCGGGGTATTTGCAAGCGGCAAGTGTTGGCATAGGTTAACCATGGTTATGCAGGCTGCATGCAGCGTCAAGAGGACGCGGAAATACAAAAACGTAGCAAACGGCTGCAAAGTTGTCGCCCATGCGTGAGTATCTCGGACACCTCGCCACCGCCGATCCGCTTCATGGCTATTTGCGCGACGCCATCTTGCCGCAACTGGTTCAGGCCGAACAGGAGCCCCGGTTCCGGGTCTACCGCGTCTCAGCCGAAAGCGCTGTCTACCTCTATGAGGACAAATGGACCGAAGTCCGGGTCGTGGGCAAGTTCTACGCTCGCGCCCGGGGCCTAAACGGCAGCAACGCGCCCCAGTCCGCCGCCAACGAACGGCGCAGCCTGGAGTACGCCCGCAGCCTGGGCCTGGATGCGCCGCCGGACTATGTGGCCCGGCCCCTTGGCGTGCGCGAGGACCTGGGCGACCTGCTGGTGGTCGAACACCTGGCCGGCGAACAGCTCGACGCCATTGTCGCCGCCGCCGCCACGGCCGGAAAGGGCGACCGGCTTTTCCGCAAGCTTTCCGGCTTGGCCCGGTTTTTCGCCCGGCTGCACAACGCCGCCGCCGGTCCCGAGCGGGTGGATTTTGGCCGCACCCAGGGCTACTTCGACCGGGTGGTGGGCTATCTCGCCG
This sequence comes from Pseudomonadota bacterium, assembly GCA_023417745.1. Lineage (GTDB taxonomy): Bacteria > Desulfobacterota > Desulfovibrionia > Desulfovibrionales > Desulfovibrionaceae > Solidesulfovibrio. The sequence goes on along the minus strand of JAEZEM010000217.1, from coordinate 14,360 downwards.
CCCACGGCGGCCTCTCCGAACGCCGGGCCGCGCGGCTTTACGAGCTCGGCCATGCCTATGCCGCCCGGTCCGAACACTGGCAGGACGTCCAGGTGGCGGTGCATGGCGACGCCACGCCGTCCAATTTTCTTTTTGGCCGGGGCCAGACGGTCTACGCCATCGACCTGGAGCGTATGCACCGCGACGACCGGGTCTATGACGTGGGGCGGCTGTGCGGCGAACTCAAGCACTGCTTCCTGCAAATGACCGGCGACATCGACCGGGCCGAGCCGTTTATCGGCCATTTCCTCTGGGAATACGCCAGCCATTTTCCGGATCGGGAGCGCACCTTTGCTTCCTTGTCCGGCCGACTGCCGTTTCATCTGGGGCTGACGCTGTTGCGCATCGCCCGCAACGGCTGGCTGGACGCGAACTACCGCAAGCGCCTCGTCCATGAGGCGCGGGTGATCCTGAGCGGAGGACTGGCATGATCGTAAAGGCCATCATCTTCGACATCAACGGCACGCTCATTGACATCAACACCGATGAGGGCAACGAGCAGATCTACCGCTCCATCAGCCACCTGCTCAAGTATTACGGCATCCGCACCAGCCGGGGCGACGTGCGCGACGGCTATTACCAGATCTTAAAGGCCCAGCGTCGCTCCAGCGGGGAGGCCTTTCCGGAGTTCGACGCCGTGGCGGTGTGGCGGGAATTTCTGCAGACGCGGCTGGAGCGTTCGGGCGTGAGCCTGCCCAAGGCCAAGCTGGCCCAGTTGCCGCATTTTTTGGCCGAACTGTACCGGGGAATTTCACTCAATCGCCTGGAGCTCTATCCTGAAGTGCGCGAGGTGCTCGACGAACTGCGGCCGCGCTGTCGGCTGGCCGTCTTGTCCGACGCCCAGTCGGTCTGGGCCGTGCCCGAGATGCGCCTGGTCGGCATTGAGCAGTATTTTTATCCCATCGTCGTTTCGGGTGATCTTGGCTACCGCAAGCCCGATCCGCGCATCTTCGCCCTGGCGCTGCGGCGTTTGCATCTGCCGCCCCAGGACGTGGTCTTTGTCGGCAACGACATGTACCGCGACATCTACGGCGCGCGCCAGGCTGGCCTTCGCACGGTCTTTTTCGCCACCGGCCAGGGTCAGCAGGCCATGGACGGGGTCGAAGCTCACTACAACATCTACCGTTTCGGGGAACTGCGAAACGCCATCCGGTTTTTCGAGGAGCAGGGCTAGGGCGCGGGCTTAACCAAGATGGCGTACGCCATTCGTCTTGCCCAATTGCGCTCGCCGACGCGGCAACCGGGCCTTTGCCTCACCACGGGGGCCGGGAGAAACGCCCCGACCCCTGTGGCATGAGCGTCATTTAATCGTACTTCACCGCGCTGATTTCCATCAGCTTATCCAGGCGAATGCGGGTTTCGATGCGGCGCATGGTGCCGGTCTTGCCGCGCATGACCAGGGAGTGGGTGACGGCGTGGGTGCCGGTGAAGGCCACGCCTTCGAGGAACGCCCCGCCGGAGATGCCGGTGGCGGCGAAATAGGTGTCGTCGCTACGCACCAACGTTTCCTCGGTGAAGACCTGCTTGCAGTCGATGCCGGCCTCGGCCAGGGCGGCCGCCTCGGCTTCGGACTGGGGGTCGAGGCGGGCCAGCATCCGGCCGCCAAGGGCCCGGATGGCGCAGGCCGACAGCACGCCCTCTGGAGTGCCGCCGGTGCCGCACATGACGTCCACCACGTTGTCCGGGTCCACGGCCATGAGCGAGCCGGCCACGTCGCCGTCGGTGTGGAGCTGAATGCGGGCGCCGGCCGTGCGAATCTCCTGGATGAGGCCCTTGTGGCGCGGCTTGTCCAGAACAAAGACCACGAGGTCGTCCACGTCCTTGCTAAGGGCCTTGGCGATTTTCTTGAGATTGTCGCCAATGGGCGCGTCGAGTTCCACGGCCTCCTTGGCCTGGGGCGGCACCACGAGCTTTTGCATGTAGTAGCTGGGGCCGGGGTTGAACATGGAACCGCGCGGGGCGATGCCGACCACGGAGATGGCGTTGGGGCGGCCGTAGGCCAGCAGGTTGGTGCCTTCCACCGGGTCCACGGCCACGTCCACGGCATGGCCCTGGCCGCTGCCCACGCGCTCGCCGTTATACAGCATGGGCGCTTCATCTTTTTCGCCCTCGCCGATGATGATGACGCCGTCAATGGGCAGGGTGTTAAACGACAGGCGCATGGCGTCCACGGCGGCCTGGTCGCCGGCGTTCTTGTCGCCGCGCCCGAGCCAGCGCGAGGAACTGAGCGCCGCCGCTTCGGTCACCCGTACGAGGTCAAGGCCCAGGTTTCTGTCCGGCGCTTCCATGGCAAGGCTCCTTTGTGCGGGGGGAGAGGATGGGAAGGCCCGGCATGCCGTCCCGTCGGCCATGCCGGGCGTTATTCCAAAAGGCCCCGCGAGCGTGGTGCGCGCGGGGCCGGCAATGCCATCGTGTTTTTGGGGGCGGCTAGCGCCGTTCCCAGGCGGCCTTGACGCTGGCGGCCAGGGCCGTGGGCGTGAACCCATAGGCCTCGGCCAGCTTTTCGGCCGGGGCGGAAGCGCCGAAGCGCGAGATGCCGTGGATGCGGTCCATGCGGCCGGTATACTGGCACCACAGCTCAGGCCGGCCGGCTTCCACGGCGAAGCGGAAGGGGATGGCCGCGGGCAGCACGCTTTCCTTGTAGGCTGCGGGCTGCTCGTTAAAAAGCTCCATGCAGGGGATGCTGACGATGCGGATGGCCAGCTCCGGCAGAAGCTTGGCCGCGGCCATGGCCAGGGAGACTTCCGAGCCGGCGGCCAGCAGGATCAGGTCCGGCTTGCCGCCTTCGGGCTCTACCAACACGTAGCCGCCCTTGGTCGTCCCTTCCTTGAGTCCCGGGTAGTGGGCCGGGTCGAGAACGGGGAGGTTCTGGCGGGTCAAAAGCAGGCTGGTCGGGCGGTTGACCCGAGTGAGCGCCATCTCCAGACAGGCGCAGGTTTCGTAGGCGTCGGCCGGGCGCATGACGAGCATGTTGGGAATAAGGCGCAGGGAGCTCGTCTGCTCGATGGGCTCGTGGGTGGGGCCGTCCTCACCGACGTAGAAGGAATCGTGGGTGAACACGTGCAGGGCCGGGATGCGCTGGAGCGCGGCCATGCGCAGGGCGTTTCGTTCGTAGTCGGAGAAGATGAGGAAGGTCGCGCCAAAGGCCATGAGCCCGCCGTGCAGCGTGATGCCGTTGACGATGGCCCCCATGGGGAACTCGCGCACGCCAAAGCACAGGGTGCGGCCAAGCGTGTTCTCCGGGCTGAAAACGCCGGTGGACTTGCGGAACTTCTCGGTCTGGTTGGACGGATCAAGGTCGGCCGAGCCGCCGACCAACAGCGGGAAGTCCGGGGTGATGGCGTCCAGCGCCTTGCCCCAGGCCGAACGGGTGGCCACGGCCTTGGCCGGGTCAAAGGTCGGCCAGTTGAAGGTCCGGTTGCCCGGAGCGCGCTTGGCCTGCCGCCAGAGGTCCTCGAAGCCGGCGTCGGAAGCCAGCTTGGCTTCCAAGGTCGTGTTCCAGGCCTTGCGGGCGGCGGCCAGCTCGGGCCAGCGAGCGCGGAAATGCTCGCCCACTTCGGCCGGCAGGTAGAATTTCTGGTCTTCGGGCAAACCGAGATTTTTCTTGGTGCCCTTGATCTCGTCCTCGCTAAAGGGCGCGCCGTGGGAAGCGCAATCGCCTTCCATGGTGCAGGAACCCTTGGCGATGGTGGTCAGGCCAATGATCATGGACGGCCGGGAGGTTTCGGCCTTGGCCGCTTCGATGGCGGCCCGGATGGCGGCGTGGTCGTGGCCGTCGATCTCGGCGACATGCCAGCCCATGCTCGTAAAGAGCTTGGCGTAGTCCACATGATCGCAGATGGCCACCGGACCGGAGAGCTGGACCTGGTTCTTGTCGAAAAGAACGATGAGCCGTCCCAGTCCCCACAGACCGGCCAGGGCGGCCGAGCCCTGGAACACCGGGGTCTGGACGTCGCCGTCGGAAGACAGGACATAGGTGTAATGCCCGGCGATGTCGTCGCCCAGGCGCTGGCGCAGCATGGCCTCGGCCACGGCCATGCCCACGGACATGGAAAAGCCCTGGCCCAGCGGCCCGGTGGTGCACTCGACGCCCGGGGTCTCGTAATTCTCGGGATGGCCCGGGGTCTTGCTGCCGAACTGCCGGAAATGCTGCAAATCTTCCATGGTGATAAGCCCACGCAGGTGGAGCAAGGCGTAGAGCAGCATGGACTCGTGGCCGGCCGAAAGCACGAACCGGTCACGGTCGAACCAGGTCGGATCGGCCGGATCGTAGCGCAGGTAATCCTTGAACAGCACGTACGCCATGTCCGCAGAAGACATGGCTCCGCCCGGGTGGCCGGAAGCGGCCTTGCGGGTGGCGTCCATGATGAGGCCTTTGATGACGTTGACGGCCTGGGCGTCGCTGGCGGATGCGGTGGTCATGGAGGGTTCCTCGACAGGGCGGTTGGAAGGTTGTCTACAGCCCGCAGTCGGGCCGGCAGGTTTCGATCAGGTCCACGCGGCGCTGGTGGCGGCCGCCCTCGAAGGCGGTGTCCATGAAGGCGTCGACGATGGAGGCGGCCAGGCCCTGGCCGATGACGCGTTCGCCCAGACACAAGACGTTGGCGTCGTTGTGCAGGCGGGTCATGCGGGCCAGGTACTCGTTGACGCAAAGGGCGGCCCGGATGCCGGGAATGCGGTTGGCGGCCATGGACATGCCGATGCCGGTGCCGCAGATGAGGATGCCGCACGATCCCGGGGTCTCAAGGACCTTGGCGCACACGGCCTTGGCGAAATCGGGGTAGTCCACGCTTTTGGCCTCGGACGGACCGAGGTCGACCACGGTATGGCCGGCGGCGGCCAGATGGGCCACGACAACGGTTTTGAGTTCCAGGCCGGCATGGTCGGAGCCGAGGAAAACGGTCTTGGGCATGGGCGTACTCCGCTTGGGCGCGGTTTAAAGTTCCGGCAACAGCCCGCCGTCGCCGGCGGCGTCCAAGGGCCGCACGGCCACGTTGGGCGGGATGGGCAGTTCCAGGTCGGCGGCCGGGTAGGGGGCCGGACGGGGGGCGAGGGTTTTGACGCGAAGGGTGAGCGTCGCTCCGCCGGGGGTGGTCAGGACGAGGCGTCTGGCCACGGGCGCGCCATAGCCCGGGGTCGCCTCGTCGTCCTCGAAATCAATGCGCCAGGGCTCCACGCCCCGGCCGGTCAGATGTCGCGGATTCCCCTGGAAGTCAAGGGTGAGCGAGGACAGGCGAGGGTCGCCGGAAAAGGCGTATTCATAGCCGCCTTGGACCTTCTTGGCCGAGGCGTAGCGGGATGCGGCCAGTTCGCCCAGACGTCCCGAGACGATGGCGGCCAGTTCGCGCAGGGTAAAGGGCAGGGGCATCCCGAGCTTGGCCGCGCCGGCCCGGGTGTCGGCATGGGTGTAGAGGGCGTCGCGGCTGGGCACGAAGGCGGTGAACTCGCCGCCGGCCTCGCGCAGATGGGCGTAGGCCCCGCCCATGGGCGTGGTCAGGTCCAGGCGCACCGGCGCGGCGTAGTTGCCGTAAAAGCGGTAGTTGAGCCGACCGCTCTTGCCGCCTCGGGCAAAGCTCAAGGAGCCGGACAGGGAAAAGGCCTTGGCCGGCTCGTTTTTGGCCTGGGCGTCCAGGAAGGTCTGGTAGACGGCCTTGGCCTCGTCGGCCGGTCCGGGAGCGCCGGGTTTGGCCGGGGCGCAGCCGCCCAGGGCGGCCGCGACCAGGGCGACGACAAGCAGCAGACGGGCAGGCAGGGCGCTGCGGCGCATTTACAGGGCCTCCAGCTTCTTTTTCACGGTGGCCGGCGTTTCGGAGCCGAGTTCCAGGGCGCTGCGGTAGGCCTTTCGAGCCTCTTCCGGCCGGCCGGCGGCCACGGCGATGTCGCCGTAGTGCTCCCAGATGATGGCGTCCTTAACCTTGTGGGCGATGGCTTTCTCAATGGCAGTAAAGGCCGCGTCGGTTCTTTTGAGCTTGTACAGCGTCCAGGCCAGGGAATCGAGGAAAAAAGGATTGTCCGGTTCTTTTTCCAGGGCCTTTTCGATCATGCCCAAGGCCCGTTCCAGATCGCGGCCTTCCTCAGCCAGGGAATAGCCGAGATAGTTGAGCGCATCCGGGTGGCTGCCGTCCTTGGCCACGATGCGCTCCATGACGGCCTTGGCCTCGTCGCGGCGTTTGAGTTTTTCCAGGCCCACGCCGTAACGGTAGAGCAGATCCAGGTCGTCAGGCCAGGTCGCCACGGCCTCTTCCAGGGTCTTGACCGCTCCGGCGACATCGCCGGCCTTGTCCTTGACGGCGGCTTCCAGGGCGACAAACTCGCGGCGGTCCGGGAAGCGTTCCCGGGCCTCGCGCACCACGGCCGCCGCCGCCGCCATGTTGCCGGTCTCGGATGCGATCTGGACCCGAAAGCTCAGGCTTTTGTCGTAGTTCGGATTGTCCGCCGGCACCTTGGCCAGAATGGCCATGGCCGCCTTGGGATTTTTTTCGCTCTCGTAGGTCAGTACGGCATCGTAAAAAGGCAGGTCGGGGCTGGCCGGATCGGCGGCGCGCAGCAGTTCGTAAACCTGACGGGCCTGTTTGGGATAGCCGGCCTCGACCAGGGCGGACATGGCGTCGAGGTACTGCGACTTGCCGGTGGGGCCTTCCTTGAGAAGGCCTAAGGCCTTGGCCGGATTTTTCTGGCGGATGGCCAGGCGCACGAGCTTGGCCCGCACCTCGGGCGATTCCTCGCCCAGCGACAACATCCGCTGGTAGGCGTCCTGAGCGCCTTTGAAATCTCCTTCGGCTTCGAGCAGGGCGGCCAGCTCGGCCCAGGCCGGCATGAGGCCGGCGTCGGCGACCACGGCGGCCCGGTAATGGCGCATGGCGTCCTTGGCTCGCCCGGAGCCGGCGGCGGCCTTGGCCATCAGATAGTGCACCGTGGCGTCGCGTTCGGCCTCGGGAATGCGGCCGAGCAGTTCCCCGGCCTCCTTGTTGCGGCCGGCGTCGATCTCCAGCGAGGCCAGCTCCTGAACGGCAGCATAATCCTTGGGCTGGCTGGCCAGGAAGGATTCGAGAACCTTGACGGCCTGATCGTTGAGCCGGCGCATCTGGTAGGCGTTGGCCAGATAGAAGTTGACCTGCCGGCTGCCGGGAAAGGCGGCCCGGGCCTGCTCCAGGGTTTCGGTGGCCTTTTCCCGTTCGTTTTGTCCCCAGTAGAGGTTGGCCAGCTCCACGGAGAGATCGGGCGAGGGGTGGGCGGCGGCCAGACCGGCCAGGGTCTGGGCGGCTTCTTCCTTGCGGCCCTGGCGCAGGAGATCCTGGTAGACCAGGAACTGGTAATTCACCTCGGCCGATTGGGACAGGCCACGCGCCGCGTAAGCGTTGCGGGCCAGGCGGCTGGAGGCGCAGGAATTAGACAACAGACACGGCAAGAGCGCCAGGACCAGCAGAACTGGCAGGCGCGCCGGGAACAGGCGGTTTCGTGCTTCAGGCATGACCGGCATCCGTTGCGCCGGCCGGTCCCCTCGCGCCCGGCTAAGGGCAGCGACGGGGCCGGCTTTTCGGCGCTATTCGTCCTTGTAAATCCAGTCCGAGGAAAAATCCTCGATGCGTTTGGACAGATGATCCTTGAGCTTTTCCAGGAGCCGGGATTCGATCTGGCGCACCCGTTCCCGGGTGATGCCGTATTTCGCGCCGATCTCCCGCAGGGTCACCGGGGAGTCGGACAGAATGCGGTTGTCGAGCAGGTCGATCTCTTTCTCGTTGAGCCTGGGCCGGATGGTCTGGATGTGCTTGTCGAGCTGGTGCGAGATCTCGTCGCCGGCCAGTATTTCCTCGATGCCGGGCGTCAGCGCCGGCAGGAAATCCAGGCGCGTGGACGTGGTGTCGTCGCCAAGGGACACGTCCAGGGACAGATCGTTGCCGCTTAAGCGCTGATCCATCTCTACGATGTCGGATTCGGTGACGTTTAAGGCCTGGGAAAGCTGGGCGGCGCTGGGGTCGAAGCCGAGGCTTTGCAGGCGCTGGCGTTCCTTGTTCAAATTGTAGAACAATTTGCGCTGAGCCTGGGTGGTCCCGATTTTGACCATGCGCCAATTGTCCATGATGTACTTGAGAATGTAGGCCTTGATCCAATAGGCGGCGTAGTAGGAGAACTTGATGCCCTTGTCCGGGTCGAACTTGGTCACGGCCCGCATGAGGCCGACGTTGCCTTCCTGAATAAGGTCAAGCACGTTTTGCATCCAGCGGCGCTGGAAGTCCATGGCGATCTTGACCACCAGGCGCAGGTGGGAGGAAATGAGGCGAAAGGCCGCCTTCTGGTCGTTCGCGTCGCGCACCCGGCGGGCCAGTTCCTGCTCCTCCTCGGGCTTGAGCATCGGAAACTTCCCGATTTCACGCAGATAGAGCTGGAGCGGATCACGGGTCGAGAGCGACCCCTCGGAGCGGGGGCGCGCAGCGGGCAGCGTGAACGTGTCGGCGGCGTCTATTTCGAGGTCGGGGTCAATGGTTGGTTCGTGGGCGTCGTCGTCGTCAGCGGCGTCGAGCACCTCGGGCTCGACCGGGTCGAGGTCCGTGTCATTGGGGGAAATTTCTTGATCGTCGTGGATTTCCATCGGATACTGACCGTGCTTACGGGTGCGGCCGCACCGCTTGAGTTGGCCCGGGCAGGTTGCCCATGGCGGCAAAGAGGCTGTCTCGCATGGCTACCTCTCCCTGTAAAGTTTTGGTTTGTCCTTTTCAATGTTTTTCAGTAGACGGGCCGCGTTTCTCGTCAACGACAAGCGGGCCGCCGGCCGGCTGAAGGAGATTTTGTGGGCGATTTCAGAAAGGCCCTTGCCGACGACGCGTTGCTGCTTTTCGACGGCGCCATGGGCACCCTGCTCCAGGGCCGCGGCCTGTCCGCCGGCCAGTCCCCGGAACTGTTCGGCCTGACCAACCCCGACGCCATTATCGGCGCGCACCGGGATTATGTCCAGGCCGGTTCCCGGGTCATCACCACCAACACCTTCGGCGGCTCGCGCTACAAGCTGCCGGCCGGCACGGACGTGGTCGGACTCAACCGCGAAATGGCCCGCCTGGCCAGGCAAGCCGCCGGACCGGGCGTGTTCGTGGCCGGTTCCGTCGGCCCCACCGGCCATTTTGTCGCGCCCCTTGGCAAGGCCAGTCTGCGCGAGCTGGTCGACGCCTTTGCCGAGCAGATTCGCGGTCTGGCCGAGGGCGGTTGCGACCTGATCATCGGCGAGACCCATTTTGACCTGGCCGAGGCCAAGGCCGTCATCCTGGCCTGTCGCCAAGTTTGCTCCCTGCCTGTGGCCATGTGCATGACCTTTGAGGGCGCGGCCAGCCTTACCGGTTCAAGCCCCGAGGTCTTTGCCGACGCCATGGAGAATTTGGGCGTTGAACTCATCGGCGTCAACTGCGGCCAGGGTCCCGACGACATGCGCCTGGTCGGCGAGGCCTTCTCGCGCCGCCTGAAAACGCCCTTTTTCGTCAAACCCAACGCCGGCATGCCGCGTCTGGAAAACGGCCGCACCGTGTTCCCCATGGGGCCGGAAGAATTCGCCGAAAAGACCGCCCGTTTCGCCGACCTCGGGGCCAAAGCCCTGTCCGGCTGCTGCGGCACCACCCCGGCCCACATCGCCGCCCTGGGCGTGGCCCTGTCCCACCGCAGCTGGAAGCGGGCCGACACGCCCGACCGTCCGGTCCTGGCCGTCACCTCGCGCGCCATGGTCGTGCCCATCGGCGGCGACGCTCCCCTGGCCGTCATTGGCGAGCGCATCAATCCCACGGGCAAGGCCGAGCTGGCCGCCGAACTGGTTGCCGGGGAATTCGCCAAGGCGCTCCATTTCGCCGAGGAGCAGACTGCGGCCGGAGCCCATATCCTTGACGTCAACGTGGGCGCGCCCATGGTCGACGAGACGGCCGTGCTGCCGGGACTCGCTCTGGAGCTGGTCAAGCGCCAGCAGTTGCCGCTTTGCCTTGATTCCAACAACATCGACGCCCTGACCGCCGGCTTGTGGGCCTATCCGGGCACGCCGCTGGTCAACTCCATCAGCGGCGAACCGGGCCGCATGGAACACCTGGGTCCCATCTGCCGCGACCACGGCGCGCCGTTTATCTTGCTGCCGCTCAAAGGCCGCAAGCTCCCGGTCCGCGCCGCCGAACGCCTGGCCATCATCGAGGAGCTGCTCATCCAGGCCGAGTCCCTGGGCATCCCGCGCCGCCTGATCCTGGTCGACGCCCTGGCCCTGACGGTCTCCTCCAAGCCCGAGGCCGCCCTGGCCTGTCTGGAGGTCATTCGGACCTGCCGGGACAAGTGGGGACTGCCGACCGTGCTTGGCCTGTCCAACATATCCTTTGGCCTGCCGGCCCGGGAGCTCGTCAACAGCGCCTTTTTCGCCATGTGCCTGGGGGCCGGCCTGGCTGCGGCCATCGCCAACCCCAACGTGCCGCGCCTCATGGAGACGCTCGCCGCCGGCGAGGTGCTCATGGGCCGCGATCCCCAGGCCGGGCGCTACATCGCTGGCTACGCCGGCTGGAAGCCCAGTTCGGGCGGCTCGGGCGGCGCCGCGTCCGGCCCGGCTGCGGGCGGCGTTGACGACGGCGAGAGCCCGTTGCGCCGGGCCGTGGTCTACGGACGGCGCGAAGAGGTGCTGGAACGCATCGAAAAAGCCCTGGCCGACGGGGCCGACGCGGCCACGCTCCTTGGCCAGGAGCTTATTCCCGGCATCATGAGCGTGGGCGAGCGCTACGAGCGCAAGGAATTCTATCTGCCCCAGCTCCTGGCCGCCGCCGAGGCCATGCGGGCCGGATTCACCCGCCTGGAGCCGCTTTTGACCGAGGCCGGCACGGCCGCCAAGGCGCGCATCGTCATGGCCACGGTGGAGGGCGACATCCACGACATCGGCAAGAACATCGTGTGCCTGATGCTCAAAAACCACGGCTTCGAGGTCATCGACCTCGGCAAGGACGTGCCGGCGGCGCGCATCGTGGAAGCGGCCGAAGAGCACAAGGCCGTCGTCATCGGTCTTTCGGCGCTCATGACCACCACCATGGTGCGCATGGAGGATACGGTGCGCCTGCTGCGCGACAAGGGGCTGGCCATCCCGGTCATGGTCGGCGGGGCGGTGGTCACCGAAGCTTTCGCCAAATCCATCGGCGCGGCCGCCTACGCCACCGACGCCGTGGACGCCGTGCGCCAGGCCAAGGCCCTGGCCGGCGGAGCCTAATGGCGCGCCCTGGAAAAACGCCGATGGCTTTTTTCAGGAGATATAAGCAATATATTGATTTGTATTGATAAGTCGTGTCGTGCTTTTTACGGAACACGACACTGGCCTTCACGGCCGGCCGGGAGTACTGAGCGGCATGATGTCGCCAAATGGTTCCCCAAAGGCCTGAAAGGCCGCTTTCGAACCTGCGGCAGTAGGAAAAAACAGCTGGCGCGGCCCAGCGCGTTTGGAGTAAAAGCTCCTGGCGGCCGCGCCGCGCAATCGCACTCGTGGAGGACGCCGTTGCGTATTTCTTCCCTCATGTTGGCTCTGGCCCTTTTGTGCCTGCCCGTCACCAAGGCCTTGGCCCAGGACGCCGGAACCATGAACGGTCAGGGCGTCCTTGACGCCGTGGTCGCGGCCCAGGGCAAGGTCGTGGTCATCGATTTCTTCGCTTCCTGGTGCAAGCCCTGCCTCATGGAGATTCCGGAGTTCATCGAGGCCCGCAAGCACTACCCGGCCGACAAGGTGGTCTTTATCGGCATCTCCCTGGACCAGGATCAAGGGCAGTACTTCCGCTTCGTCAAGCAGACGCCCTTTAATTTCCCGGTCTATCTGGCCGATCCCGACGTCATCAGCACCTTTGGCGTCAAGATGATTCCCAAGACCATCATCTACGACCCGGCCGGCCAGCAGGCGCTCAACCATTCCGGCTTCATGCCCGGCGAGATGCTGCGCCAGATTCTCGACAAGCTCATCGGCGGCGAGAAATGAACGGGCTTTTCATCCGCAAGGCGAGAATCCAGGACGTCAAGCAGATCCATGCCCTGCTCATGAACTGCGCCCGCAAGGAATTTCTGCTGCCGCGTTCCTACAACCAGCTCTACAGCCATCTGCGCGACTTCTTTGTCCTGGCCGAGCACGACGCCCCGGGCGTTCGCGGCTGTTGCGCCCTGTCCATCTGCTGGGAAGACATCGCCGAGATCCGCTCCCTGGCCGTGGACGAGGACATCCAGAAGCAGGGCTGGGGCGGCAAGCTCGTGGAAGCCTGCCTGTCCGACGCCGTGACGCTGGGCATCTTCCGGGTGTTCACCCTGACCTACCGGCCGCACTTTTTTGAGCGGCTGGGCTTTGCGCCCGTGGAAAAGGAACAGCTGCCCCAGAAGGTCTGGGCCGACTGCATCCATTGTCCGAAGTTTCCGGAGTGCGACGAAAACGCGCTCCTTATGGAAATGTAGGCTTTTTTCGCTTCATTTATTATAAAATCAGACGCGGGGAACAATGTCCGAGACCTTGCGAGAAGTGTTCGGCCAGGCGGCTATCGCCGCCCGGGTGGCCGAGCTTGGCCGTGACGTGTCGGCGGCTTACGCCGGCCAGGATGTGGTGCTTGTCGGCGTGCTCAAGGGCGCGTTGCCGTTTATGGCCGATCTGTTGCGGGCCCTGGATTTCTGCCCGGAGCTCGATTTCGTGCGCGTGGCCAGCTACGGCGCGGGCGTGGCCCCGGGGGCGCTGCGGTTTCTCATGGACCTCGAAACCGATATCGCCGGCCGCCATGTCCTGCTGGTGGAAGACATAGTGGACACCGGCCGTTCCTTGGCCTATCTCCTCAATATGCTTAAGGAGCGAAATCCGGCCAGCGTCAAGGTCTGTACGCTCCTGGACAAACCCTATCGCCGCGAGGTCGACGTGCCCGTGGATTTCGTCGGTTTTTCGGCCCCGCCGGTGTTCCTGGTGGGCTACGGCATGGACATCGGCGAACGACTGCGGCGGCTGCCGGCGGTTTACGAACTGATCCAAAAATAATGGCCTTGAAATTGCAGAGGTTGGCCTAAAAACGCAACCGGCGCGGGAAAGAAATCATGATCGTACAGTGCCCCAATTGCCAGGCCAAGTTCAACCTCCCCGACAACAAGGTCGGTCCCGACGGGGCCAAACTGCGTTGCAGCAAATGCCGCAACGTCTTTCACGTCGACCCGCCCGCGCCGCCAGAGTCCTCCGATCTGGGCGGGCTGACCGATTTCGATTTTCCCGACGATCTGGCCCCGACCCCGCCCCGAGCCGGCGCGGCCGGCGGTGATCGTCCGGGTCCGACCATTCCCGACGACGGCGTCCCGGGCGACCTGTTCCACTCCGAATCCTACGCTCCTCCGGCCGCGTCCAAGAAACAAGCCGCGCCCGAGCCGGACCTTGACGACGATTTCCCGGGCGGTCCGGTCAAGCCGGGATTTAGCCTCGACGACGTGGCCGACTTGCCCTTGCCGGGCAGCCGGCCGTCAAAAGAACGACGCAAACGGGTGCTGCTTCTCGGCGGCATCCTCGTCGGACTTTTGGCGGCGACCCTGGCCGCCGTGTATTTCCTCGACCTCATGCCCGGCAAGAAAGCGGCCAAGGACGCCGGCCAGACCCCGGCCGTCGACACCGCCGCCCCGGCCGGCGACGCGGCCAAGCCGGCCGCCCCCGGAGCCGATGCCGCCAAGCCCGCCGCGCCCGGCGCGCCGGCCGGCCAGGGCGCGCAAAAGCCGGAGGAAGCGGCCAAAGTCAAGGACATCATGCTGCAAAACGTGCGGCAATATTACGTTTCCAATGAAAAGGCCGGCCAGCTTTTCGTCATCGAGGGCAAGGCCGTCAACAACTTCAAGGCCCCCAAGGAAATGCTCAAGCTCGAAGCCAGCCTGTTCGACGAAAAGGGCGGCACGCTGGTTTCCAAGGAAGAACTGGCCGGCAACACCGTGTCGCTTTTCCAGCTCCAGGTCATGACCCGCGACGAGCTCAAAAACGCCCTGGCTTCCCAGGTCGGCGTGCTCACCAACAACACCAACATCGCTCCGGCCGGCGAAGTGCCCTTCATGATGGTCTTTTTCGATCCGCCCGAAGCGGTCAAGGAATTCGGCGTCAAGGTTGTGGACGCCAAGGACCCGCCCCGGCAGTAGGATGGCGGCCAAGACCAAGCGCACCTTCGTCTGCGCCGAATGCGGCGGCGCCTCGCCCACCTGGCGCGGTCAGTGCCCCCGCTGCGGGGCCTGGAACACCCTGGCCGAAAAGCTCGGCGGACAATCCCGAATCCCCGGCCCGGACGGTTCGCCGTCCGGGCTTCCCATTGTGCTGGGCGACCATCCCGGCGCGGATTTCAAGCCGT